>VGIW01000022.1 GCA_016867715.1 Candidatus Eisenbacteria bacterium
CATCCAAGAGCCGCCGCAGGCGTAGATCTTCCCGGTCTCCGCGTCCAGGCAGAGTTCGTGGACGTTTCCCGCCATGTCCTCGATCCCATCGGGCGTCGCACCTTCCGGGTAGACGCCGACCGGCGAGGTCATGCCCAAATATCCCGCATGCCAACAGTTGCACCGTGAAGGATCCGGCTCGTCTCCCCACGGGTAGAGCCGTCCCTCCTTTCCCCGCGCACCCGCCTGCCACTCCGCGACGGTCGGAAGCCGATAGGTTCGCCCGTCGCGCGCCGCCCGCGTGAGCCAGCGGCAATACGCCTCCGCCTCGAACCGCGCGATCCCCACGACCGGCTGGTTCGACTCGTTGTACGCAGGGTTCGTCCAGAAGTCCGGACGGCGGTTCTCCCCGCCGTTCTTCTGGAGCCACTCCCAAGCCGCGTCTCCCGCCTCGTCGCCCATCCAGAACGCCCGGGTCCCGTAGCCTCCAGTCTCGACAAACCGCGTGAAGTGAGCGTTCGTCACCGCGTACTTCCCGAGCAGAAACGCCGAGAGAACCTTCTCACGAGCCGGATGTTCCGACGGGGCGATCGTCGAGGACTTCCTGCCGGAGACACGCAAGAGCCTCTTCCGGTCATCCTCGGAAAGACCGATGCGGTACGTGCCGCCCGGAACGAGCGCGAGCTTCGGAACGATCGGCCGGGCCGGCTCTTCCCACAACCGAGGATCCCCGAGCATGCCGAGAGCGCGTCCGAACACGACGCGCTCCAGAAGGCTCCGATCTCCCGAAACGACCTCATCGAGATAGACCCGCACGAGCTCGGCGCGGGTTGCCTCGTCCTCGGGCGGCGAGCCGCGGTCGGCGAGGAGGGAAGCGGACAGTGCGGGGTTCCTGCCGAGAAGCCATCGATAGAAGTTCGCGCGATGCTCCCCCTGAAGCAAGCCAGAAAGGAACCGGCAGGCGCCGATCCAATGCAGCTCCGCTCGGGCAGCCGGCGGCAGCGGCGCGAACTGATCCTGTGCGGTTCGCACGAAGTCGGCCCGTCGACTCCGCTCCGTTCGATGCGGCAGCTGCTCGGGCTTCTCCCCGCGCACAAAACGCCGAGCCATCTCTCCCGACGCCAGCACGTCCCGCCACAGCGCGTGCGTGAAGAACAGCTGCTCGTTCTCGTAGTCGGCCTGGATCAGTCCCAGCGCCGCGGCAGCCTCCAGCAGGCTGTCGCGGGGACCCGGACGCGGATCGGGAAGGAGGGGCAGCCCGATTGGAAGCCTCAGGTCCTTCGCGAGCTCATGGGCCCTTGCGCGAAGCGACGACCAGTCAATCCGCATCTCTCCCCCGGATTCGAGCGAAGAGAGCGAGACGCGGCCGAGAACATGAAGGACGAGATCTCCGACGTCTTTCGCGCTCCACGTCTTCTCGGTCAAGGTCCTCCAGCCAAGCCCCTTCCCGTGTGATCGAAACTCCCGCTCGATCCGCTTGCGAAGGAGATCGAGAATCGCGAGGCCCGGATCGTCGGGGAGCGACTCCCCTTCTTCAAGAAGCTCCGCGATGACGCTGACGAAGAAGGGGCTTTCCCCCATCACCTCCGCCGCGGTTCCCGGCTCCGCAATCCAGGGCGGGAGGCTTCTCCCCAGCGCCTGTCCTTTCCGCGAGAGCCACTTCAGCAATCGCTCACGCCCCTCAGCGTCGAGGCGAGGAACGTGGACCTCGGTGAAACCCCATCGCTCCCCCGCGCCGCGAGGAAGAGTCCCCGGACGCGCGCTGACTACGATGCGGTTACCGCGGTCCATCGAGCAATACCGTTCGAGAAACGCGCGTACGGCTTGAAGGCGCTGTTCCCACTCCTTGCTCGGCATCTCGTCCAGTCCGTCGAGGAGGATCAGGCAGCGCCCATCTTCCAGAATCCTCGCAATCCGATCCCAAGGTCTCCCGTACCGGCCGAGGAACCCCTTGAGCCCTCCGGCCGCGAACCGCTCCATCGCGTCGACGCTGGGGTTTTCGCACTCGAAGTGCAACGCCTGGAGCCAGAGTGGAATGTGCGCATCCTGCTCCGCTCCACCGTCGATCCTCTCAACGAGACCGCGCAGTTTCGACTTCAGCTTGTTCGCCGCCTCCATCAGAAGCTTCTTCATCACCACCGTCTTGCCGCATCCGGAGGAGCCGACGAGAGCCGCGCGAGAATAAGGCGCCATCACTTTGGAGAAGGGGCCTGGGACGGATCTCCTCTCGCTTGGCGAGCGCACTTCCCAAACAAGGTGAAGATCGGGCGCCTCGTCGACCGGCCGGCCGGCGGGGCCGTCCTTGAGAAGGCTGCTTTCGAGAAGCCTCTTCGGGTAGTCCCACAACCACTCGAGGTCCGGGAGCACGTTGTGAGCCAGCCGCACGATGCGCACTCTGAGGTTATCGATGGAGTCGAAAGGCTGCGCGGTGTGCTTCGTCTTCAACTTGTTGAAGTGTTCCGTTTGGAGCTTCGTCTTCTCGGCATCCTCCTTGGAAGCGCCGTCGATCATGCATTTGGACGAATCCGGGTAGTAGACGAAGACCGGCTTGTCGATCTTGATCGCGAGATCGTACTCCAGCTGTGTATAGGACCTTCGAGGTCCGGACTGTTCTTTCGGTTCCGATCCATAGTGCGATCCCACGAGGCAGACGACGGCGATGCACTCCCCGATCCTCTTTTCGAGGGAGACGGGAAGAGGAGATGGGTCCGGATCGGAATAGTCCTGGACGTCGAAATCAAAGCCCGCTTGGTGCAGCTCTTCGCAGACCGCACGACGGTGGGTGCCGAGGTCGGCGGTAGTTGCGCTCACGAAGACGCGCGGCCGATCAGCCTCCACTCGGGAGCCCTCGCGCGGCAAGGTGGTCGGAAGCGCTCCCCCCTCGGGACCGGGCCGGCCCTGTCAGCGGACCGCGCGGAAGAGCCTTGCGCGGGTTCCCCGCTCCCTTGGAACGAGCACGCGACGGCCTGTAGCCTGGCGGATGCACGCATTTCTAACTGCCGACGCGGTTCGCGGCCTTCGAGGCCTCTCTTCCGTCGCCTCTTCCTAGAGCGTAGCTCCGGGCCTGCGCTTCCGGGAGCGGCTCGTACCGGTCGGCCTCTCGGCTCGCGCCCCGCACCTCGCAACGAAAACGCGTGCACCCTCCAGGCTGGGACCGCCGCGCGTCTCTCAACAGGCCTTCGAAGTTACTTCACGTTCTCCGCGAGCCACTTCATGCTCACCGACTTCGGCCGCGTGATCGCGGTCCCGACCGCGCGGTTCCAGATGAGCTGGGCGAGCATCCCCATCGCGCGCGAGACGCTGAAGAGAACCGTGTAGTACTCGAACTCGGTCATGCCGTAGTGATAGAGGAGCGCTCCCGAACCCGCGTCCACGTTCGGATAGAAGTTCGCGATCGCGCCCTTCCCCTCCTTCACCCTCTCCTCGGAGAACTGCTGAAGCACCTTCGGCACCACGTTGAACACTCGGTCGACCGTGAGGAACACCGGATCCTCGGGGATGTACTTCTTGCCGAAACGATTGAACCCGATGAACCGAGGATCGGCCACCCGAAGGACCGCGTGCCCGTACCCCGGGATCACCTGGCCGGAGCGGAGCGTCTTGAAGGCGTACGCTTCGATCTCCTCCTCGTTCGGAACGCCGCGGAAGAGCTCGATCGTGTCGAGCACCCAACGGAGACATTCCTGATTCGCGAGCCCGTGGAGCGGGCCGGCGAGCCCGTTCAATCCGGCCGACACCGAGTAGTACGGATCGGAAAGCGCGGATCCCACCGTGTGGCAGGTGTTCGCGCTGACGTTTCCCCCCTCGTGATCGCAATGGAAATGCAGATAGAGCCGCATCAGCTCGGCGAACTGTCCGTGCGGATCGGGAATGCCGAGCATGTTGGCGAAGTTGCCGCCGTAGTCGAGCCCCGACGTCCAGCGGATGTAGTCGCCCTTTTTGTAGCGCAGCCGATAGACAGCCGCGGCGAGCATCGGGATCTTGGCGAGGAGGTTGAGCGCGTCGTCGAGCGTCGCCTTCCAGTAGTCCTCCTTCCGCATCCCCTTGTCGTACATCTTTCGGAACGTGCTCTCCCTCTGCATCACGAGGATGCCCGTGTCGAGCATGCACATCGGATGGCTGTCGTCCGGCATCGCCTCGAGCACGTTGTACACGTATCCGGGGAGCCATGCGCGCTTGTCCATCTCCGCGCGGAAGGAGCGGATAAGATCGCTCTCCCGTTCGTGGATCTCGCCTGTGAGCAGGAGGACGAAGGTCTGTTCCGGCCAGAGATCCATGATGTCGAGAAGGAAATGGTCGCGGATGAAGAGGCCCTTGTTCGGGTCGACGACCGATGTGTCGCAGATCATCCCCTTCACGCCGCGCATCCCGCCGAAGGCTTGGGCCACGGTGACCTCGCTGATCACCTTCTGCCCCTTCTCCTTGAGAAGGTTGGCCCTCTCGGCGCGCCACTTTGGAACCAGCTCGTCCAGTCTCTCCTGCAGAGTCGCCATGCTCATCCCCCTTGCAATCGAACGGCTTTCGCTCCGATCCAACCGCTTGAACCCGGAGATTCCGGCGGGGCGTCCGGCCATCGGCAACGAGTGATCGGACACGAACTTGCGATCGGCCGACCGGGCCGGGCAAAGAGCCCATCCCCAACTTGAACAATCTCAAACGCTTCGCCCTTCTGTCAAGCGGATTCCCCGCGCTCTCGACCGCACGCCGAACAGGAGAACCCGCCTCGGAACGGAACGCCGCGCGGGAGCGACGCGGGATCGAGAAGCCGAGAAAAGAGTTGCGGAAGCGGACCCATAGCCGTATCTTACAGGCTTGTTTTGCCGCCGGCCCCCGCGGGCCGCCGATGAACCGGCCGTCGAACGAACCCGGCTCCCTCACCCCAGCGATCGCAGGAGACCGAGGCCGCTCGAGCCCGGGTTTCCCGGGAGGACGGAGCGCGAGACGAGAGCATGACGACGAACACCGATCGGGTCCGCAACATCGGGATCAGCGCTCACATCGACTCGGGGAAGACCACGCTCACCGAGCGGATCCTCTACTACACCAAGCGCATCCACGAGATGCACGAGGTGAACGGGAAGGACGGCGTCGGGGCCACGATGGACTCGATGGAGCTCGAGCGGGAGCGCGGGATCACCATCCAGGCGGCGGCGACGAACGTCCGCTGGGCGGGCCGGCAGATCAACCTCATCGACACGCCGGGCCATGTCGACTTCACGATCGAGGTCGAGCGCGCGCTTCGCGTTCTCGACGGCGCGGTGCTCGTCCTCTGCGCCGTCGCGGGGGTCCAATCTCAATCGATCACCGTCGACCGCCAGATGCGGCGCTACGGCGTCCCGCGCATCGCCTTCGTCAACAAGTGCGATCGCTCGGGGGCGGATCCGAGGCGCGTGGCCGAGCAGCTCCGCTCGAAGCTCGGCCACAACGCCGTTCTCCTTCAGCTCCCGATCGGTTTGGAAGTGAATCATCGCGGTCTTATTGATCTTGTCTCGATGAAGGCGGTCTCTTTCGACGGCGAGCGCGGCGAGATCGTGCGCGAGGAAGAGATCCCGGCGGAAGTTCGCAAGGAAGCCGAGGCAGCACGCGAGAAGATGATCGACGACGTCTCGCATTTCTCCGAGGAACTCACGATCGCCGCCCTCGAGGATCGCGTCGGCGAAGAGCTGATTCATGAAGCGATCCGCCGCGGAACGCTCGCGATGAAGATGACGCCGGTTCTTCTCGGATCCGCCTACAAGAACAAGGGGATCCAGAAGCTCCTCGACGCGGTGGTCCGCTACCTCCCCACCCCCACGGACATTCGGAACGAAGCGCTCTCCCTCGACTCGCCGGTGGAACGGATCACCCTCTCGAACTCGCGCGAGGACCCCTTTCTCGCCCTCGCGTTCAAGCTCGAGGATCGGCCGTACGGGCAGCTCACCTACGTCCGCATCTATCAGGGCGTCCTCCGGAAGGGGGATAGCGCGGTCAACACGCGCACGAACCGAAAGGTCCGCATCGGGCGGATCGCGCGGATGCACGCCGACGAGATGGAAGACATCGGCGAGGCGGAGGCCGGGGACATCGTCGCGCTCTTCGGAATCGACTGCGCCTCCGGCGACACGCTTGCCGCCGAGGGCTATCGGTACAGTCTCCTCTCCATGCACGTCCCAGATCCGGTCGTCTCACTCGCGGTGCGGGCGAAAGACCGCGATTCCCTCGACCGGCTCGCGCGCGCGCTTCTTCGCTTCACCCGCGAGGACCCCACCTTCCGGGCGCGCGTCGACGAGGAGAGCGGAGAGACGGTGATCTCCGGGATGGGCGAGCTGCACCTGGAGGTTTATGTCGAAAGGATGCGGCGCGAGTATCAGGTCGAGACGGAGACGGGCCAGCCGCAGGTGGCCTATCGCGAGACGATCACCGCGAAGACGGATTTCGACTACACGCACCGGAAGCAGACCGGAGGAGCGGGTCAGTACGGACGTGTGCAAGGCGCGATCGAGCCGGCGCCCGGAACGGAGTTCGAGTTCGTAAACGCCGTGCGCGGGGGGAACATCCCCTCCGAGTTCATCCCGGCGTGCGAGAAGGGATTCCGAGCGGAGACGGCCGAGGGCCGCCTCGTCGGCTTCCCGGTCACCGGAATCCGCGTGACCCTCTCCGACGGCGCGCACCACAGCGTCGACTCATCCGAGATGGCCTTCCAGGCCGCCGCGCGCGGCGCGTTTCGCGAGGCTTACCCCCGCGCGAAGCCGATCCTTCTCGAGCCGATCATGAACGTCTCCGTGGAGGGGCCGGCCGAGTTCCAGGGAGAGATGCTGCGCACGCTCCTTCAGCGGCGGGGCGTCATCATCGGCACCACGGACGAGAACGAGTTCGTGCGGATCGACGCCGAGGTTCCGCTCGCCGAGATGTTCGGATACGTCACCTCGCTCCGATCCGCCACTCAGGGAAAGGCGGAGTTCACGATGGAGTTTGCGCGCTACGCGCCGGTCCCGAGGGAGATCGCCGAGAAGCGCATCGAGGAGCTTCGGAAGAAGAAGGAGGGGAAGACGCATGTACCGTAAGGACGTGAACGAACGAAGCCCCTTGAGGATCTTCGAGCGATCGATCCACGGGGGCCTCGGGCGCGGCAACCTCGGGGTGGTCATCGCCCGCGCCGGCGTGGGGAAGACCGCGTTTCTCGTGGATGTCGCCCTCGACGACCTCCTCCGCGGACGAAAAGTCCTCCACGTGGCGATCGGCCACGCGGTCGAGCACGCGCGGAGCTTCTACGACGAGACGTTTCGCGAGCTCGTGCGAACCGCCGATCTCGCCGACGCGGCCGCCGTGCGCCTCTCCGTCGAGAAGAACCGCCACATCCACTCCTACCAGCCGGGGACATTCACGGCCGCCAAGCTTTGCGCCGAGGCCCGTTTCCTCCGCGAGCACGCCGACTTCGCGCCGGATACTCTCGTGGTGGACAACTTCCCGTTCGCCGCGGCGGAGGAGCAGGATCTCGCCTCGATCCACGCGCTCGCCCGCGAGCTGAACGCCGAGGTCTGGTTTTCGGCTCTCTCGCACCGCGACACCCCGACGCGCACCGCCGGCTACCCGGACCCGCTCGTCCGGTTCGACCGCTTCCTCGCGGTCAAGATCTTCCTCGAGTCGTCGGGAGACTCGGTCCGCCTTCGAATCTTGAAGGATCACGAGAACCCGGACGTCGGCGATCTGTCGATCGAGCTCGACCCGAGGACCCTCCTCCTCAGGGAATCGGCGGAGCGCTGATCGGGCAGCCGCGGGGCGCCGCGCGCCCGCGGGCTGCGAGCCGCAACCTATTGACATTCCGTCGGAAACGTGGTTAGGTGTTGATGGTCCCCCTGACGCGCTTCACCCTCCCGCAGCGGGTGTACGAATGACTCGCCTCTTCAGAAGATCCTCGGGCCCGCCCTGGGTCTATTTCGCGTCTTGGGCCCGGCTCCCCGTCGGAGCCTTCCTTCTCGTCTTGTTCCAGACCTCGTTCGCCGGACCGGCCTGTGCCGAGGAGGTCCTTCTTTTTCTTCATATTTCGAATATCGATGACCTTTGGGATTTCGTCGACGAATGGGAGACCAAGGGGGCTCGTTTCCCCCACGTGTATCCGCCCGACGCCGTCGCAGGCGATGTCCCACCCGCATTGGAGAGTGCGATCCTCGAGGACCCGCGCGTCTTCGAGATGCATCGGAGACCGGTTGTCCGCCCGCCCGAGAAGGACGGCGGCCGGCGCGCGATCCTCCTCGACTCATGGCGGGAAGGGCTCCGCGCGGAAGATCTTCCCGTCTTCCCGGAAGCGAGAACCGAGTTCCGCTCGCTCGTCGTTCCCCCCTTCGCGCCGGGGAAGCACTCGCCCCCGTTCCCCGATATCGGATCGAAGGTCTATGGGCAGGCGTTCGGGGCGAACTTCATCCAAACCTCGGAGTGGATGCTCGGAAGGGTCGCCGTCGGCGTGATCCTCCCCGATTGCCCGGGCCACACGTACTCCGCGAGCGAGATCGCATCGGTCGTCGAGGCGGTCCGGGCGGCGATGGGCTTCTGGGCGTCCAACGTGAAGGTCCTCCCCGGCGTGCGCTTCGTGTACGAGATCCATCACGGCATCCCGACGGTGAAGGACTTCGCAGCCGCGCCGCCGAGAATCGACGAGGAGGTGTGGATCCCCGAGATTCTCGGCTCGCTCGGTTATCGACTTCGCATCGAGGGAACGACTGCGGGCCCGGTGTACGAGATGATCGACTCGCTCCGGACGAAGCTCCGCGCCGAGTGGGGGATCTGCATGATCATCCCGAAGGTCCCGAGCTTCCGCGCGGCGTACACCTCCTACTCGCACTTCGGCGGACCGCTCCTCGTAGCCCCGGCGGGCATCAAGAAGGAGAGCGGCCGTCTCGTCGCCGGCACCGTCTGGCTTCCCCATCTTCTCATGCACGAGACAGGGCATCTATTCTGGGCGCTGGACGAGTCGTGCGAGAGCGGCTTCTGCTCCCCGTGCCATGTCGGCTCCGGATATCTCCACGTGAAGAACGCGAACAGCACAAACCATGACTATTGGTGCGACCGCCACGTCGATTGCTGCATGGACATCCCCGGTCCGTTCGTCTGCCGGTACACGCTCGGACAAATGGGCATCCAAGACATCGACGAAGATCTCATCCCGGACGTTCTCGACACGCATCCGTACGTGGCGCTCGACTCCCTCCCCGACACGGTGGACACGATTGCCCCGCTCCTCACCGGCCTCGCCGCGGAGATCCCGATGGTGAACCGCGCGATCTACTCCGGCTCTGGAAAGGAGGAGGTCTCCGCGACGGTCTTTCCGCGGAACAACGTCACGTTCAACTCGATCGAGCACGTGATCTATCAAATCGACGGGATCGTCGGCGAGAACGGTCAGGATCTTTGGCTGTACGCGGACCCGCCGGGAGGCTGGGAGCGGGATACGACCTTCCAGCGCTTCGCCTTCCGGCCCGACTCGCTCACGGGGGGGGACCAGACGATCACGATTCGCGCGGTGAACACGATGGGGAACCGCTCGACGTGGGGCGAGCAGCGCCTGCGTGTCTTCGTGAAGGCGATCGCCCTTCACGACTTCGCGGCGTATCCGGACTACGACGGAAATGTGCGGATCTCTTTCCGCGTGCGGGGCGGAACGTTTGGAGCGACCGCCGCCCTGTATCGAACCGATGCAGGCGGCGTCGAGACGCTGGCGCGGACCTTCCCGCTCCGGCCGAACGCGCCGGAATCGCTCGTCGATTCGCTTTCAACTCCGGGCGCAATCGTTCGCTACCGCCTCGAGATCTCCGCCCTCGGCAAGAGCTGGAACTACGAGACCGAGATCATATCGCCCGCTCCTCTCGCGCGCGGGACCTTTCTCTCGCGCGTGACCCCGAACCCGTTCCGCGACCGGACGGTCATCACCTATCGCATCCCGCGCGGTGAACCGACGCACCGACCCTACGACGGCGGGAAACCGAATCCCGCGACGAACCCGCCCCCCACCGGCGATCTCGCGCCGCAACGCGCGGAAGCGGCCGGCGGACGGTACAAGATCGTCCGCGCGGAGATCGACATCTTCAACTTGGCCGGACGCAGGGTCCGCTCCTTCCCTCACATCCACTCCTACGAAGGGATCTACGCGGATCCGGTCGTTTGGGATGGGAGGGACGACGCGGGGAGGCGCCTCCCCGCGGGCTTCTACTTTATCCGCCTCCGCGCGAACGACGTCTGGGAATCGCGCAAGGTGCTTCTGTTGGACTGACCGGTCCGTCCCGCTCGAGGTCTTCGATCTCGCCCCTCGCGCCGAACATTGACGCCCAAGCCTCGCTCGCTTACGCTGAACGTGTTACGGGCGATCCGTTTCCTCCCCGGGCGGAGGCATGCACATGACCCGCGCTTCTTTCTCGCCTCCATCGCACTGTCTCCGACCGAAAGGCGTTCTCGTTTCGCTCTGCGCGCTCGCGGTTCTCCTCGCCCCGCCCGCGGTCTCGAGGGCGGACGAGCGCTCAACCGGCAACGCGCTTCTTCATCTTCGCGTCGGATCGATGGAGGAAGCGCGCGCTTTCATCGACGAATGGGAGGCGAAGGGCGCGCGTCTACCCCATGTCTATCCGCCGGACATTCTGATCGGCGATGTGCCAGAGAATCTCGCGCGCGCGATGGCGCGCGACCGGCGCGTGCGCGCGCTGTACCGGAAGCCCGCACTCCTGCGGGAAGCGGAGGATCCGCATCTTCGAAGGATCGCGGATTCATGGAATCGGGAGCGATCGATCGGCTCATCGCCGGAAGAACCGGTCCTCTCCCCCGCCCTTCCGAGCCTCGCGCTCCCCCCGTATGTCCCGCGGGACTCCGAGCGAAAGCGGGGGGATCGCGGCGACGCTCCGGCGCGCTACGGCCGCGCGTTCGGAGCCGGCTACTACCAGACCTCGGAGATCTTCACGGGGCGCATCGCGGTCGGCATCGTCCTCCCCGATTCGCCCGAAGCGGCCTACGCTGAGCACGAGGTCGAGGCGGTTCTCGACGCGGTGCGGGGAGCGATGCAGTTCTGGATCGACAAGGTTCCCTATCTCGGCGTGCGCTTCTACTACGACGTTCGGACCGGCGTCTCGTGCGCGAGGAACTTCGTCACGACCCAGCCCCGCTTTCTCGACGCCGAGTGGATCGGGGAGATTCTCGGACAGATGGGATACGAGGCGTCGGGCGATGATGCGGCCGCGCTTGTGTATCCGTACATCGAGGATCTCCGGACCGGGTTCGGCACGGAGTGGGGGATCTGTTTCTTCATTCCAAAAGTTTCCGTGTTCAACGCGAACTACCTCACGTACGGAAGAACCGGAGGGCCCTATTCCGTGCTCCCCGCAGGAAGCCCGCGCGAGGGGAACCGATGGGTCGCCGGGAGGGCCTGGCTCTCGCACCTCGTGATTCGCGAGACCGCCCGGCTCTTCTGGGCCGAGAACGAGTACCGGGAAGGGGACGGCGCGGTCCCCTGCAACACGCGCTCGGGATACCTGGGCGCGCTCAACTTGAACAGCCGGTTGCCGGACTACACCTGTCTCGGCATGCGGCGCACCGCTTGCTGCATGGACAGCACGGAGGCGGCGGTCTGCCCGCACACGCTCGCGCACATGGGCCTTCGGAACAGCGACGGGGACGCCGTTCCGGACATCTTCGACACCGATCCGATCGTCGAGCTCGAGCCGTTCCCCGACACGATCACGACCGTGCGCCCGACCGCCTCCGGACGCGCGCGCGTCGATGTCCTCCCGAACCGGGCGGGGAACGGAACGAGGAACGCGATCACCTTCAACACGATCGAGCACATCGACTATCGGATCGACGCGGCGCGCGATTCCCTCGGGCGCGAGCTCTGGATACGGGTCGATCCCCCGGAGGGTTGGGGCGACTCGACGAGCGTCCGTTTCGCGATCGCCCTCGATTCGCTGACCGCCGGAAGGCACCGCGTCGCGATCCGCGCGGTGAACACCGCGGGAAACGCCTCCGACCACGCCGGCGAGAGTACTTTCGACGTCTATGTCCGCGCGGTCGCGGTTCACGACTTCCGCGCGGAACCCGATTACGAAGGAATCGTGCGCGTCGCCTTCCGCGTCCGCGGAAAGACGCTGGGCGCGGAGGGTCGTCTCTATCGGCGGACCTCGGAGGGGAACGAGACGGTGCTCCATTCCTTCATGTTTCAAGAGGATGGCGATCACTCGCTCTTCGATGTCGGGACGAGGCCGGGAGAGAGCCTGGCCTACCGGCTCGAGGCCCGCCTCGACATGCTCTCCTGGACCTGGGAGACATCGATCCTCGGCCCCGCGCCGATCGAACGCGGGAGAAACCTCTCCCTCGCCGTCCCGAACCCGTTCCGCGACGCCACCGTGATTTCTTACTATGTGCCGAGGGGCGATTCGCTCGAGGAGACCGCGATCGATCGGGATCGGGACGGGATCCCCTACCCGATCGGGACCGAGAGCGCCCCCGCTCGCACGATGGGAACCGCGGTCCGTTACCAAGAGACGCGCGTTGAGATCGACATCTTCGACGCGGCGGGGAGGCTCGTCCGAAGCTTCCCCCACGTCCACTCGCACGAGGGCTTTTTCATCGACCCGATTCTCTGGGACGGGCGCGACGACTCGGGGCGCCGCCTCTCCGCCGGTCTCTACCTCGTTCGGATGAAGGCCGGGAAGATCCGCGAGACGCGCAAGGTGATTTTGCTTCCGTAGAGCCTTTTCGTGACAGACACCTTTTTCGAAGGCTCGCTCAACGGGCCGACCTCCCCCTCGGGGACGCCTCCGAACGCGCCCCGCGCGTTCTCGGAAGGCTCGCTCAACGGGCCGACCTCCCCCTCGGGGACGCCTCCGAACGCGCCCCGCGCGTTCTCGGCTCCAATCGCTCGGCCACCCGCCCCCCCGGTGCGGGAGCCTTCGGCTCCATCATCGAGGGGGCGGGTACCCGGCCTCGTCGATCAGGCCCCGAGAAGGAGGTCGGCCCGCCGAGCGAGCGAGAACGAGCCCTGGTTGTCTCCGTATCGGACAACGCCACCACGGCGGGTGGGGGTCAAGACGGAAAGCCGCTCCCAACGTCTGGTTCTCGCCGTCCGACGACCGAACCACGGCGGGTGGCGGCGGCAGGTATCCGCGAGAAGCGCCTAAGCCGCGTAGAGGGCGGTGTACTTCTCTTCCAGGTATTCCATGAGATAGGACGATCGGAGCGGCTCTCCCGTCACGACGCGGACGAGCTCGCCCGCGCGGTAGGTTCGGCCTCGCCAGTGGATTTCGCGGCGGAGCCAATCGAGAAGCAAACCGAACTCCCCTCTCCGGAGACAACCCTCGAGATCGGGAATCGCGCGTGCGGCCGCCCGGTAGAACTGCGCCGCGTAGAGGTTCCCGAGCGTGTAGGTGGGGAAGTAGCCGAGAAGCCCAGCCGACCAGTGGATGTCCTGAAGAACGCCTCTCGCATCATTCGGCGGCTCGATCCCGAGAGACGCGCGCATCTTCTCGTTCCAAATCGACGGAAGATCCGCGACCGCGGCCCGCCCCTCGACCAGATCGACCTCGATCTCGAAGCGGAGAAGGATGTGAAGGTTGTACGTCACCTCATCCGCCTCGACGCGGATGAGCGACGCCTCCGCGCGGTTTACGTTCCGATGCCACGCGTCGAGCGTGAGACCCGCCGCGTCCGTGAAGCTCTCTTTGACTAGGGGAAGCGCGTGCTCCCAAAACGCGCGCGATCGTCCGACCATGTTCTCCCACAGACGCGATTGCGACTCGTGAATTCCAAGGCTGACCCAATCGGCGCGCGGGGTTCCTTCGTGCGCAGGATCGAACCCCTGCTGGTACAGGGCGTGCCCTCCCTCGTGAAGGGCGCCGAAGATCCCGACGGTAAGATCGTTCTCGTCATAACGATTCGTGAATCGAACATCGTGCAAGGTTCCCGTCGTGAAGGGATGCGCGGAGACGTCGATCCGCCCCGCCTCGAAATCGTAGCCGATCATCCCAGCCAAGCGGCGCGCGAGCTTTTCCTGATCCGGAATCGGATACGTCCCGCGGATCGGCTCGAGCGCGGCCCGGCGCGCGGCCTCAAGGATCCGCCCCGCCAGGGGAACGAGCTCCTCCTTGAGCTCGTCGAAGAGGGTCGCAATCTCCGCCGTCGTCGCTCCCGGCTCGAACTCGTCGAGAAGAGCATCGTAGGGGGATCCCTCGTAGCCGATCGCGTCGGCGATCCGGCGTTTCAGAGCGAGGATCTTCTCGAGCCACGGTGCAAAGGACGGGAAATCCGATTCCTTGCGGGCGCGAACCCAGGCATCCTGTCCGAGCGATTGGAGCCTCGCGAGCTCCCGCACGAGTTCCCCCGGCACCTTCCGCGCGCGCCCGTGCAGACGCCGAAGCTCGCGCACGTTCACGCGCGCGTCCGGATCGAGTCCTCCCTTCTCCGATTCGTCGAGAGCCGCGAGGAGCTCGGCCATCCGGTCCCCCGCGAGCCGGTCATGACGAACCCCGGCCAAGACCGCCATCTGCGACGCGCGCGCCTCCGCCCCCTTCGGCGGCATGAAGGTCTGCTGGTCCCAGCCGAGCAACTCCTCCGCGCACCCGAGGTCGTGAATTTCCTTTACCAATGAGGAAAATAATTCTAAACATTTCTCCGCGGTCATCACATCCTCTTGTCCCGCGCGTGTCCGGCGCGCCGGAATCTCATCCGCCGGGCGACCCTCGCCTTCGGCCTTGATGATCGCCCGAGTCTCCGCTAAAGTCGAGAGGTTCGAAACATCGAGTCCCCTGAATGACGTCCGGTCCCCGAACGCGCGGGACAGAACCAAAGGAGATCATCGTGGTCGGAAAGCACGCCCTTCTTCTCGCATCCCTCGTTCTTCTCGCCCTTCCGGCGGCGATCGACGCGCAGCAGGCGGCCCGCGAGCGCGCGGACATCCCGGAGAAGTACAAGTGGGATCTCACCAATATCTACGCGAACGAGGCGGACTGGGACACGGAGCTGGAATGGGTCGATTCGATGGTCCCCGAGGTCCTCGCCTTCCGCGGGAAGCTCGGCGAGTCCGCGGAGACCCTGCTCGCCTTCCACAAGAAGTCGGAGGAGATGGACCGCATCTTCTCGCGCCTCTTCGCCTATGCGGGCCTGAAAGCGGACGAGGACGCGCGCGTCTCGCGCTACCAGGGTCTCCGCCAGCGAGTGCGAAGCGCCGGCGTCGCCGTGCAGGCGGCGACCGCCTGGGTGCAGCCGGAGCTTCTCTCGATCCCCGAGGAGAAGCTCCAGGGGTTCCTCGACGAGCTTCCCCGGCTCAAGGTCTACCAGCATTCCTACAACGATCTCTGGAGATCGCGCGAGCACATCCTCTCCGAAGAGGAGGAGAAGATCCTCTCGCTCGCCGGGGATCTCGCCGCGACTCCCCGCGACGTCTTCAACCAGATGACCAACGCCGACCTCAAGTTCGGAACGGTCGTCGACGAGAAGGGCGAGGAGATCGAGCTGACTCAGGCGCGTTACGGGACGCTCTTGGAAAGCCCCGACCGACGCGTGCGGAAGGACGCCTATGACGTGTTCTACGAGGGTTACGGCCGCTACCTGCACGGAAGCGCGGCCGCGTTTGCCGGCGTGTTGAAGCGCGACCTCTTCTTCGCCCGCGCGCGCGGCTACGACTCGTGCGTCGAGGCCTCCCTCGACGACGACAACGTCCGGACGGAGATTCTCGAGAACCTGATCGCGACGGTGAGCGCGAACCTGGATCCGGTCAAGCGGTACTATCAGATCCGGAAGCGCGTGATGGAGCTCGACACTCTCTATACCTACGACACCTACGTTCCTCTCACCCCGGAGCTCAACGAATCGTACGAGTACGAGACCGCGGTCCAGATGATCGAGACGGGCCTCAAGCCGCTCGGCCCGGACTACGTGAAGGAGGTCGGAAAGGGATTCCGCTCCCGTTGGGTCGACGTGTACGAGAACGTCGGCAAGAGGAGCGGAGCCTACTCGTGGGGATCGAGCGCTCTCCCCCACCCGTTCATGCTCATGAACTACGAGGGGAAGATCGAGGACGTGTTCACGCTTGCGCACGAGATGGGCCACTCGATGCACACGTTCTACACGGTCGCGACGCAGCCGCAGGTGTACAGCGGGGTTCCGCTCTTCACCGCGGAGGTCGCCTCGACCACGAACGAAGCCCTTCTCATGGACGATCTCTTGAGAAAGACCAAGGACCGCGACAAGAAGATCTTTCTGTTGAACTACTACATCCGTCAAATTATGGGGACGGTCTACACGCAGGTCATGTTCGCCGAGTTCGAGACGATCGCGCACGGGATGGCGGAGAAGGGGGAGCCGATCACGGTCGAGTCGCTCGGCGAGGTGTACCGCGGTCTTCTCGAGAAGTATTCCGGAGGCGAGGTCGTCTATCCGGAGACGTCGACGACCGGTTGGGCCCGGATCCCGCACTTCTATCGCAACTTCTACGTCTACAAGTACGCGACGAGCTACGCCGCGGCGACCGCGATCTCGCAGAAGATCCTCAAGAAGGAGAAGGGGGCGCGCGAGGCGTATCTCGACTTCCTGAAGAGCGGCTCGAGCGACTACCCGATCGAGATCATCAAGAAGGCTGGCGTCGATCTCTCCTCGCCGGCGCCGATCCAGGCGACGTGCGATCTGTTCGCGCGGCTCGTCGACGAGCTGGATCGGGAGCTCGCGAAGAAGGGGATCTGAGCGCTTCGAGACGGAACGCGGAGGGGCAATCGGGCGCGAGCGCGCACTGGTCGCAGGCGGGCTTGCGAGCGGAGCAGACGCGGCGCCCGTGCAGGATGAGCGCGTGCCCGAGAAAGGTCCATTCCTTCCTTGGGACGATCTCGATCAGATCCTCCTCGATGCGGACGGCGTCCTTCTCGTTCCGGCTTCGCCAGGTGAGCGCGAGGCGGTGCGCGAGCCGCCCGACATGCGTGTCGACGACGATCCCTTCGTTCTTTCCGAACCATGTGCCGAGGACGACGTTCGCGGTCTTTCGGGCGACGCCGGGGAGCCGCACGAGCTCCTCCATCGTGTCCGGCACCTCTCCTCGGTACTCCTCGACGATCCTCCGCGCCGCGCCGAGAACGCTCTTCGTCTTCTGGCGGAAGAAGCCGGTCGAGCGGATCTCTCCCTCGAAGACCGCGGGATCCGCAGCGGCGTAGTCGGCCGCCGTCCGGTACTTGGCGAAGAGACTGGGGGCGACGCGGTTCACCGTCTCGTCGGTCGACTGCGCGGAGAGGATCGTCGCGACGAGAAGCTCGAACGCGTTCTCGTGCTTCAGCGCGCAAGTCGCGTCCGGATAGAGACGGCGAAGCTCCCGCACGATCCTCTGCGCGCGCGCGGTCCGCTTTGCCTCGCTCTCGCTTGTCATCTCACGCGCCCCTCTCCGGCTCGACCCACGCCGATGCGCCGCTTCGACGGATCTCCTTCTTCCGGATCGGAACGCATGATTTCAACGTGTCGATCGCGTGGCGGCAGGCGGCGAGCGCCTCGCCTCGATGCGGAACCGCCGCGAGAATCGCCTTGACGTGAGCGCCGAGCGTCGCGCCGTCCGCGACCTCGATTCTCTCTCCCGGGACGCCCGCTTCGTCCGCCGCGGGTCCGAAGTAGCGAACAGTGACGACCATCGTGTGGGCCTCGCATCGCGCCCGTCGTGGAAGCTCGACCTTCGACCGAGCGCAGGGGAGATTGTAGCACGAAGAAGAAGAGCGCTCGTCTCCGTGAAGCGAGAAGCGGACCGGCACGGCCTTTCGATCTCGATCTAGCGAACCAAGATCAGCCGCTCGGTCGCCGCGCCCGCGCTGCCCGAGATGCGAAGGAAGTAGATGCCGGGGGGCGCATCGCGCCCCGCGTCGTCCGCGCCGTCCCAAGGGAGGGTCCCTTCGCGGCCGTTCGCGGCGAACGAGCGAACCACTCGCCCGCGCACATCATAGATGGAAACGGATGCCGGGCCCCCGGAAGGAAGCGACCAGCGGACGCTCGCGCGCCCCGCCGCCGGGTTCGGAGAGACGAAGATGCCGAGCGCTCGCGCGGGGACGATTTCGCCCGCCGCGACGCCGGTGTATGTGTCGCACCCCTCGCCGAGCGCGCCGATCCGCCCGCAGGCGTGAAGGCTGAGACAGGGGGACGCGGCGTCGAGCGAGTAGTCCCCCTCCGAAGTAGGTGCGTCCTCGCTCGACCTCGGGTCACAGAAGAGAGGATCGGCGAGGGTTGTGTCGTTGTAGTAAGGCATGCCCCCCTGACATCGTACGAGACGCGAGTCGATCGCCGCGCAGCTCACATAAAGGTCGCCCCACACATACAAGCCTTCCGCCAGCGACGCGGAGTTGTCCCAGAAGATCGACCAGAGAACCCACACTCCGTCCGTATCGAGGAACATCCCTCCCCCGGTCCGCTCGGCGCGGTTCCCCGCGATCGTCGTGCGGGTCACAGCCGCGTAGCCCCCGCCGAACCCCGCATAGACGCCTCCCCCGTCCGTCGTCGCGCGGTTCCCGGTCACGAGGCATGTATCCAGCTGGACGTAATCGGTGGTTGAGACGCCGCCCCCCCACCCCGCGCTGTTTCCCGCGACCGTGCACCGAGTCAGCCAGGTGTATCCGGTTCCGATTCCCGCGATCCCCCCGCCGTTGTTCGCCGAGCACCTGAGGATCCGACAATCCCGGAGTTCAAGGTGCAGGGAATGTTGGATGCCGCCTCCGGCGCCCAACCCGCCCGCGATGCAATCCTCGATGACGCACTCGCGGATCATCGGCCATGCCTCCTCGATCCGTATTCCTCCGCCCCCTCCCTCAAGCGCGTAGCCGTTCCGGATCGTGATCCTCTCGATCCGAGCGCTCGAGCCCTCGCCGCTGTGAAGGTGAATGCCGCGCCCCACGTTTTCGCAGTCGATGATCACCCCCTCGGGCCCGCAATCGGAACGGAGGACGAGGTTCTTCCCGCCGAAATCGAGGTTCTTGTTTCCGCTTCCCGTGTAGATCCCGTCGTGGAGGAGGATGGTGTCCCCCGCCGCCGCCGAGTCGATCGCCGCCTGAATGGTCGGAGCATCCCCCGATCCGTCCGCGTAGACATTCCAGAGGTTCGAGAGGGCCGGGGCCGGACCGAGAAGAGCGAGAGCGAGAGGCAAGTGGATTGCGAAGCGGGAGATCATGCGCCACCTCCGGGAAAGGTTTCCAAATCGACGATTCTCGAGGCCGGCCCTGCGCAAGTTGCTTCCGAAGCAAAGCATACACCAAGAGAGAAGGGGAAGGCAAGAGGATCACGCCGTGCGGCGCCGGGCGCCCGAGGGAGAGCGAGAAGAAGGGTTCAACCGAAGCGGATTCGCGATCGGAAACGCTACGACGCTTCCCTCCGACCGACGAACGACGCCTCGACCGCCATCCTCGCCAGCGCGCGGACATCGCTCTCGGAAAGACCGAACGTGTCGATCGCGAGAAGGTACTCTTGTAAAAGGTTCGTTCCCGAAACGGTCGGGTTGTCGGTGGAGAGCGCGCAGCGCACCCCCGCGTCGAGGAACTTCGGAAGCGGGTGGTCCTCGATCCGCGGGATCGCGCCGGTCTGCACGTTCGATGTGAGGCAGACTTCGATCGCGATGCCGTCGGCGGCGATTCTCTTGAGGAGCTTAGGGTCCTCGGCCGCGCTCACCGCGTGCCCGAGCCGCTCGGGGCCGAGCATCTCGACCGCGTCCCAGACGCGCGCAGGCCCCTCGTCCTCGCCGGCATGCACGGTTTTGTGAAGGCCCATCGTCGCCGCGAGCTTGAACGGCTCGATGAAGAGAACAGGCGGGAAGGGGCGCTCCGGTCCCGCGATGTCGAAGCCGACGACCCCGAGATCGTTGTGAAACCGGTCGAGCTCGCCGATCACCTCGCGGAGGAGGATCTTCGCCATGTTTCCGCCGTGGCTCCGCATCGCGATCGCGACGATCCCCGCCCGGAAATCGGGATGCGCCCGGATCGTCTCCCTCATCCCCTTTCGCACCGCCGAGATCACTTGGCGGGTCGTGAGCCCCGCCCGCCGGTGGATCACCGGGTTGATTCGAAGCTCGAGCGTCCGGATCCCCTCCGCGTAGGCGTCCTCCGCGATCTCGGTCGCGAGGCTCTGAATGTTGTCGTAGAACTGCGTGTATTGGAGCGGGATGTGGAACTTGTCGAGATAGTCGAGAAGGGTTCGATCGGTCTTCGGGTCGTAGGTCAGCTTCGCACGGAACTCCTCGAAGTCGAGCCCCGGAATCGCCGAGTAGTACTTCTGCGAGAGACCCCAAAGAGTCTCCGGGCGGACCGCCCCATCGAAGTGGCGATGAAGATCGGCGAGCCCGAGAGAACGCAGGAACTCGATTTTCTCTTCACGCGAACGGTTCTTCATGCGGCCTCCCCGGTCTGCATTCTACAGGCTCGCCCCCGACGCCGGACGGCTTTCGAATCAAGATAGCAAAACCGGCGCCGCAAGGCTACGCCCGCACTTGCGGAAGATCGCTCCCCGGGATGCGGGTCGGCCGGTCGCCGTCGTGAACGAGCAGTCCGCCCTCTCCGCTTCCCGCTGGGAATCCGCGCGCCGGGGAGGTACACTCGTTCCTCACGCGGTCCCTTCGCGGAAAACCGACTTCCGCGAAAACCGAAATCGTGCGGCGCGAGACGAGGAAGAAGAAGAGATGATGACGAGCGGACCGGCCCCGACGACTCATTTCATTCGAGAGATCATCGACGAGGACTTTCGCACCGGAAAGCACGCGCGGATCCACACGCGCTTCCCCCCCGAACCGAACGGGTACCTCCACATCGGGCACGCGAAGGCGATCTGCCTTAACTTCGGGCTCGCGGCCGACTACCCGGGATCCCTCTGCAACCTCCGCTTCGACGACACGAACCCGACCAAGGAGGAAGAGGAGTTCGTCCGGTCGATCATCGAGGACATCCGCTGGCTCGGCTTCGATTGGGAGGACCGTCTCTACTACGCGTCGGATTACTTCGAGAAGCTCTACGAGTGGGCGGAGGATCTCGTCCGCAAAGGGAAGGCGTACGTCTGCGATCTCAGCGCGGACGAGATCCGCGAAAGCCGCGGCACGCTGACCGAGCCGGGACGGGAGAGCCCGTATCGGAGCCGTTCCGCTGAGGAGAACCTCGATCTCCTTCGCGGCATGCGCGCGGGCGAGTTCCCCGACGGGGCGCGCACCCTCCGCGCCAAGATCGACATGGCGCACGGAAACATGAACATGCGCGATCCGATCATGTACCGGATCCTCCGCGCTCGGCATCATCGGACGGGAGACGCGTGGTGCATCTATCCGACCTACGATTGGGCGCACGGACAGTCCGACTCGATCGAGGGGATCACGCACTCCCTCTGTTCGCTCGAGTTCGAGGATCATCGCCCTCTCTACGATTGGTTCCTCGATGCGCTCGGCGTCCATCACCCGCGGCAGATCGAGTTCGCCAAGCTGCGTCTTTCGTACACCGTCCTCAGCAAGAGGCGTCTTCGCCGTCTCGTCGAGGAAGGGGTCGTGGGCGGGTGGGACGATCCGCGCATGCCAACCCTAAGCGGTCTCCGTCGGCGCGGCTTCACGCCCGAATCGATCCGTGCTCTCTGTGACCGGGTCGGCGTCGCGAAGAAGGAGAGCGTGGTCGATCTCGCCCTCTTCGAGCATCTTCTCCGCGAGGATCTGAACAAGCGCGCGCGGCGCGCGATGGCCGTTCTCCGTCCGCTCAAGGTCGTGCTCGTCGACTACCCCGAGGGGAAGACCGAGGAGCTCTCCGCGGTGAACAACCCGGAAGATCCATCGATGGGAACGCGCCTCGTCCCCTTCTCGCGGGAACTCTTCATCGAGAAGGACGACTTCCTGGAGGACCCGCCGAAGGAGTTCTACCGTCTCGCTCCCGGGCGGGAAGTGCGCCTTCGCTACGCGTACTTCGTGAAGTGCATCGAGGTCGTGAAGGATCCGGCGACCGGCGAGCCGATCGAGATCCGCTGCACGCACGATCCGGCGACGCGCGGCGGCGACGCTCCCGACAAGCGGAAGGTGAAGGCGACCCTGCACTGGGTTTCCGCCCGCCATGCCGTTCCGGCGGAGGTCCGCCTCTACGATCATCTCTTCACGGTCCCCGATCCGACCGATGCCGGCGAAGGGAAGGACTTCAAGGATTACGTGAACCCCGGCTCCCTCGCCGTGATCCCTTCGTGTCGAATCGAGCCGTCGCTCGCCGCGGCCGCACCGGGGGATCATGTCCAGTTCGAGCGCGTCGGCTACTTCGTCGTCGATGCGGTCGACTCGAAGCCGGGGAAGCCGGTCTTCAACCGGACCGTCACCCTCCGCGACGAGTGGGCGCGGATTCAGAAGCGGATCGGTACGTGATTCCTTTTCCGGATACCTTCTCCGGTCGAAGAGAGGGTTGGGCACCGAATCGGAGGAAGAAGGTGCGCGATACCGCTTCGAGATCTCTCGCGGCACCCATTGCGAGAGCACAGGTGGATCGGTTCCCGGTTTCCTTGGACAGGGGTTTGGGGGGATGATGGGGTGACCTCTAGGGGAGGGGGAGTTCATGGAGACCAACAAGAGGGAGACGGAGCGGGTCGGAACGGAGGGAGCCAGTAGGGCGACCGGAGTCCCGACCCGTCGGCAGCGGGAGGACCGGGGCCGGTGGAGTTCGCGGAAGAAGCGGGAGGTCGTGCTCCGGATTCTTGGCGGAGAAGACCTCGACGCGCTGTCGCGGGAGCTGCGTGTGGCGGGGCGACACTTTCGGCATGGCGGAGCTCGTTTCATGGGGGGGACAGTCGAGGTCGAGGAAGCGGGGCCCCGAGGGTGCTCGGAGCGACGCGGACCTTCTTCTTGCGATTCGGGAGGTGTTGAGTTCCTCGCCGTGGGTGGGAGAAGGGTACCGGAAGGTGTGGGCGCGGCTCCGGTTCGCCGGCGTGCGGACTTCTCCTCGCCGGGTGTTGCGGCTCATGCGGGAGAACGATCTCTTGTCCCCGACGCGGATGGGGCAGGCGCACGGCTCGAAGGCGCACGAGGGAACGATCGTCGTCGATCGTCCGGATGTGTTGTGGGGGACGGATGCGACGAGCGCGCGGTCACCGGAGAGGGGAACGCGGCGATCTTCTTCGTGATCGACCACTGCACGTGTGAGTGTCTGGGGATCCACGCTGCGCGTCGCGGCCCACGGTTCGAGGCCCTCGAACCGCTGCGGCAGGCGGTGCGAGAGGTCTATGGGCGGTACGCGAAGAACGTGGCGACCAGGTTGTCTCTCCGGCATGACCACGGGAGCCAATACATGTCCGACGATTTCCAGAACGACCTGGTGTTCCTGGACATCGCCTCGAGCCCGACGTTCGTCCGGGAGCCTGAGGGAAACGGATGCGTGGAGCGGTTCGTGCGGACGCTCAAGGAGCAGCTTCTCTGGCTGCAACGGTTCGAGATCGTCGAAGAGCTCCGCGTTGCGATCGAGGCATTCCGGGAGCGCTACAACCGGGAGTGGATCGTGGAGCGACACGGGTATCAGTCGCCGAGCGCGAAGCGCGCGGCGCTCAAGAGCGGAGCGGAGGTCGCGGCGTGATTACCCCGACTCTTGTGTCCAAGAAACCGGGTGCGCTACACGCATGATTATTCTTGACAGACAATTAGGCCTCACGATAGATTGCATTTAGGGTACAATGACGTGTAATTACTGATCATAGAAGGTCTACCTGGAGAGAAGTGGAGGTATGCTATGCGAATACTCCCCTGCCGATGCTACGGGCTGATCGGAATAATGGTCTTGCTCTGCGGATGTGGAGCTTCCTACAAAGTTATCGACTTCGAGAGGACCAATCCTGTTCGAATCGAAAAGAGCATTCAGGGGCTCGATGCAACTGCATGGATCGGGGATCGAGCACGGCCGAATGCCGCTATTGCTCTTCTCTCAATCGAGGAGAATCGAATCATCTATCAGAGCGAGGTGCGCGGCAACTGGGTGATGGACTCCCTCCGGCCGGGTCGCATTCACCCCACAGAGACTTCCCAAGTTCGCGCTGGCCTTCTCAACACTGCCAGCCTGGACTGGGGCGTCCGCCAGATGGTTGAAGACAACCTGATTAGCTCACTTGTGTCCGGCGGTTTCCGCATCGTTGAGAGAGATCCGGAGATGGTCGCACACCTCCTATCTGAATCGAGCAGGACATACTCTCTCTTGGACTTCGAAAACCTCCCCTCGAGGCGACAAGGAAGGTCCCTTGTTGAGGGGAACCTAGTCGACGTTCTCGTGACGGAGAGCGGTAGTAGCACTCCGGCTCAGCGGGATGTGACCGTCCGTGATATTCAGATCCCAACCGACATCAACTCTGCAGATCTGATCCTCGCGTACCGTGTGCTTGAGTGTGGGGTAGTGTATCGAGCGATCCCAGAGGAGAGGATCAACGTCGAGAGGCTGGCACGTACAAGGCTTCATTGTCGTCTTGAGGATGCGAAGACCGGTGAGATCCTCCACGCAGGCCTTCTTGAGTACGAAACAAGCGATATCGTCGCGGAGAAGGATCTGAAGAACCTGCAGACGATGCACTATAACTACTTCGGTTTTCGGATGCCGAACCTCGATGTAGAACAAGGAGTCGGCTCCCGAAGCGCACAAGCGGGCGAGCCGGTGATCCTCGGAATTACTCAAGAAACGGAGAACTTGCGCAGTGGCCGCGAGGCGCGCATCGTCGGCGGCGTTATCGCGGCAATCGGCGCCGTCGCCCTCCTCGTAGGCTTGCTATGAGGCCCTTTGGATGGCAGTTTCTTACAGTTCTATGATACACGGGAAGTCTGTTGGCATCGCTTGGAGTGCTTGACACTTCGGTACCTGATTCCCTACTTCCGTAGAGGATTCAGGTACGCAGGAGGTCGAGACCACGCCCACGGCGGGTGGCGGCCACCGAGTGCGTAGGCGCGACCGGCGGATACACGAGTGGACTACTGCCGACAGGGAAATCGAGCATCAAGTGCCGAGAAGCTCGGGTGCGAAGCCGAGGCGCTCGCCGAGCCTGCGTCCCGTTCGCCCCATCGGAACGCCCTCGTGTTGTTGATCGAGGAACTCGTCCTGAAGAAATCCCGTGTCGCGGAGCGGAAAGCCCGACTCATCGAGCCCCTTCAGCACCGCGAGAACGCGCGCGGCTCTTTCTTCCGCGTCCCCCTCGCGCCTCCGCCGGAGCGCCCGGAGAAGCACCGCGCGGATTTCATCGTTGTCGGAAATCCCATCGAGCGCGACGCCGAGCCGATCCGCGTGAGCGCGCGCGGCGGCGAGCCTCGCAAAGACCGAATCGAGCGCGCGTCCGTCCTCCAGCGCGGCGGCGATCTCCCGAACGGCGGTTCGGAGCCGGCGCTCGATCGCCGGGAAGAGCAGACGACGGACCCATTCCGGCGCCGGGAGACACGCTCGCTCGAGAAGCGCGATCGCCGAGAAGAGCCTCTCGTCGAGAGGGTCGCTCGCCTCGAGGATCGCATCCCTCTCCTCCTCGAGGAGCTTCCCCGCCGTCGGCGCTCGGAGCTCGCTCGGAAGATCCTCGAGAAGGAAAGGAGACGGCGGGAGCGCGCGCTCGAGATCCTCAATCGTCTCCGCGCGGTCGGCCGCATCGACGGGAAGATCCTCGCCGCCGACCCACACGAGAAGACGGGCACGCGCATCGCGCGCGGCGACGAGCCGGAACGACTCCGGGCGAATATGAAGCGGATCGGAGAGACGGAGAACGCCGGAGAGGATCTCGAACCCCTCCGCGCGCCGCCGCTTCTCTTCGAAGAGATTCGCCTCGCGCCCGGCGAAAAGCCTCTCCGGGAAGGGCGCGCCGACGAGCCGCGCGGCCCCCCACGCGCCGGCCCACGCGGTCGACGAAACCCTCGCCCCCTTCACCCGATCGTCGAAGATGCTCTGCCCGTCCCCTTCTTCCGGCACATTGCTCCGCGCCGCGCGAAGCCTCCTTCGAAACTCCCGCTCGGCGGATGCCGCCCGTTCCGGATCGATCGCGCGGGCGAGATCGATCGCGTGCCCGGCGAAGAGGAGGTTCTGCACCGCCTCGATCCCCGCGAGGTCGTCGAAGAACCACCCGCAGCTCGTGAACATCCGGATCGCCCCGTGGGCGGTTTCGAGAACTCGATGCGCCCTGAGCGAGCCCTCCGGGCTTTCGAGCGCCCGATCGCTCCCCTCCCGCTCGAGAAAGCGCCGCCACGACTCCGGCGTCCGCTCGAAAAGAATCTCGGCGTAGGTCTCGAATGCGCGGCGCGGATCGCGAAAGAGACGCGGGGCCTCTTCTTCGAAGAGCGCGAAGAGATCGTTCCTTAGATGAATCATCGATTCGCGAAGCGATCCCCGCCACTTCTGGTTCCATCCCTCGCGGTGCGCGATCTGGCACCCGCAGTCGCGGCTCCAGCGGCCGACCCCGTGGGTGCAGCTCCACGCGGTCCCCTCTCCTTTCATTCCCGGCGCGAGAAGAACTTCCTGTTCCGGAGGAACGCGGTGGAGGAACTCGCCCGGGTTCGTGACGCGAAGGCGGTTCCGCTCCGCCGCCGAATCGAAGAGCGCCGCGAGACACATGTCCCCGAACGGCTCGTGGTGGCCGTACACCTCGCCGTCCGTCGCGACGCACACGAGGCGCTGGAACCCGGTCGGCTCTCCTGCCGCCTCGACCATCCTCCTGGCGAGATCGTCCGCGCTCCAAAGATAGTGCTCGAAGCTGATGCCGACCGCGAGACCGCTGTCGTAGAAGAGAACATCCAAATGAAGCGCGCGGTCTTTCGGATCGGGGAAGAGACGATAGGCGCGCCGGGGATCGATCGATCCCCCCGAAACGTCCGTCCAGTCGCCTCCCGCGAGCGGTCTCGTCTTCGACGCCTGATGCGGCGAGAGAATCACGAAGCGGACTCCCGCGCGCGCGAGATCGGCCGCGGTCTCCGCGTGGATCGCCGTCTCGGGGAGCCAGAGCCCCTCGCTCTTCCTTCCGAAGCGGCGCTCGAAGTCATCGAGCCCCCATCGAATGAGAAGCTCCCGATCTTCGCTCGGAAGGAGCGGAAGGATCGCGTGGTGGTATGCCTGCGCGATGGCGTTCCCGTGGCCCGAACGCCGATCGACGCTCCGTCGGTCCGCCTCGAGGATCCGCCGGTACGTGTCCGGATCCTCGCGCTCGAGATAGGTGAGGATCGTGGGACCGAAGTTGAAGCTGATCGACTCGAAGTTGTTGGCGACCTTCCGCACGCGCCCGAACCCGTCGAGGATGCGCGAGCGCGCGTTCGGGCGATAGCATTCGGCGAGGATCCGCTCGTTCCAATCGTGGTACGGCCGCGCGCCCTCTTGCGCTTCGATCGCGAGAAGCCACGGGTTCTCGCGCGGGGGCTGGTAGAAATGGCCGTGAACGACGAGAGCGATCTCCTCGGCGCCCTTTCGCATCCGTCCTATCCTTCCCGAACCGGCCGCGCGAAGTGAAGGAGGCTCGCGGTCCACTCCTCGCCGGCGGAGAGCGCGAGCCGCCAGCGCGGCACGATCATCGTGCATTGATAGACCGACTCGAACCCGCCTTCCGAGAGGGAGACGGTCCGAATCGGAAAGACCCAGATCGGCGCTTCGGTGTCCATTTCGATCCCCGCGAAGAGGCCGAGCCATTCGTCCTTCGCGCCGACCCGGCGGCACGGAGCGAGATCGAGACGGCTCGCGAGAGGCCCCGCATTCCTCTCCTCGTGGACGAGAAAGCGGTCGGGCGCGTTCCCCGCAAGAAGAGCGTACGCGAACTCGACGGCGAAGAGCGCTTCGATCTTGGCTTTCCCCTCGTTCCGCACGCGGTAGCGAATCGAGAAATCGGACACGCCGGGGGCGATCTCCACTTCCTTCTGAACGAACACCGAATGCGATCCCCGTCCGCCGCGCACGTTCCCGAGACGCGTGAGATGCGCGCGCGCGCCGCTCTTCGTCTCCCGAACGTCGCACGCGTACTCACCCGAAGCGAAGTCGCCGAGCTCCGGCGGATCGCCCGACGCGATCTCGTCGAGCGATGCGCCCGTCCGAAAGAAACGATCGACGAGCGTCTCGCGCCGAACGGAGTCGTACACGAGAAGCTCCGCGAGCCCCTCTTCCTTCGACACGACCCGGTGGTGGATGCTTGACACGTCGTTGGAATCGGCGTCCGACCCGCCGCGCACCTTCTCGTGATACGCCTCCGGGCGGCGCGTCATCGTCGCGACGAGGTTGAAGCGGCGCTCGCGGTCGTCGATCGTGAAGATGTGCCCGCCGCGCCTCGGATGGATCGCAAGCACGAGCCGGTCGGACGAGAGACGTACCTCCTCGCTCCCGTCGAGATCGAGATCGACCCTCTCCGCCGCCGCCCACTCCTTCGTCCTTCGCGCCGCTCGCTCGGCGATCGTCTCCGCCGCGATCAGCTTTGCGTAGATCGCCGACCGAAGGTGCGGGAGGTAGAGCCCGCCGAAGACGCCGTGCCAGTAGGCGCAGTTCGTCTGCCCGCGGTAAAGTTCCTTCTCCGCTTCTCGCTTCTTCGCGTTCCCTTCCGGAAGCGCGGCCACGCGGCGGCTCGCGTCCGCCATCTTGCCGTGCATCTCGGCCGCCTCCGGGTACTTCGCGAGAAAGATCCGCCATTGCCCGCCCCGGAAGAAAGGGGCCGCGCGTCGCGCAAGCTCCTCTCCCATCTCCTCGCGGAGCGCGTGGAACTCGATCTGCGCGCGCGCCGGGAGAGCCCACTCGGTCATCTCGCGATAGCTCGCGTCCGGGAGATAGACCTTCCCGCGCGGGGGAAGATCGAGGGCATCGGAAAGCCTGATGAGACGGATCCACGAAGCGTTCTCCTCGAGCGCTTCGAGAAAGCGCGCGAGCCAGCCGTTCGCGTACACGTGTTCGTACGTCCCCGGCCAACCGCCGAACTTCTCCGTGTCGTCCCCGTACACGATGAGACGATCCCCCTCTTCCGTCGCGAGCGAACGGAGCAGGCGGACCGTCTCCTCGACCGTCTTGAACGGAATGTGGTAGCGGAGCGCCTCGCTCAAGGGGAAGATCCGGATCATCCGTCCCCGATCCTCGGTCGTGAACGAGCCGAGCATCTCCTCGCCGCGAAGCCCCGCGAGCCGGAAGTGCGAATCATCGACCATCGAATAGTCGATTTCTGAAGCGGCGAGATCGTGGGCGAGGCACTGCTCCCAAACCCGTTCGGTGAGCCACGCGCCCCGCGGTTTTCGGCCGAAGCGCTCCTCGAGATACGCGCTCATCGTGCGGATCTGCCCGGCGCGGTCGCGGTCGGAGAGCATGACGAGGATCGGCTCGCCGAACCCGCTTCCAAGAAGCTCGACCTGCCCCTTCTCCGCGAGCGCCTTCAAACGATCCAGATACTCGGGAGCGTTCTCATCGAGCCACTCGAGAAGGATGCCGCTGTAGTGGAGCGTGAAGGGAATCGCCGGGTGTTTCTCCAGCTCATCGAGAAAGGGGAGATACGACTTCTCGTACGCCTCGCGGAACACGTGATCGAAGTTGCCGGTCGGCTGGTGCGCGTGGAGCGCGAGCGCGAAGCGGATCGTCTTCATATGATATCGCCTATCTTCACCCGGAAACCGGGGCCGGCTCCGCGAGGAGCCTCTTGAAGAGCGTCTCGTACTCGCGGGCGCTCCTCTCCCAGGAGAAGTCCGCGGCCATGCCGGTTCGGACGAGCCGGAGCCACGCGCGCCGCTTGGGAAAGAGAGCGAACGCGCGCCGAAGCGCCTCCCCGAGGGCTTCCGCCGTCGCCTCTTCGAAGCGGAAGCCGTTCGCGGTCCCCGCATCGACCGTGTCCCTGTTGTGGTCGATCACGGTGTCCGCGAGCCCTCCGGTCGCGCGGACGATCGGCACGGTCCCGTACCGGAGGCTGTACATCTGGTTCAGCCCGCACGGCTCATAGCGCGAGGGCATGAGGAAGAGATCGGCCCCCGCCTCAATCCGGTGCGCGAGCGCATCGTCGAACTTGAGGTGCACGCTCACCTTCCCCTTCATCTTCTTGGCGAGCCCGCGGAAGATCGTGTGGTACCTCTCGTCGCCGGTTCCAAGGAGAACCAGTTGGAACTTCACGCGCCGGAGTCGAGGAAGAACGTCGACGACAAGATCGAGCCCCTTCTGGTCGGCGAGCCGCGTGATCATCCCGACGAGGGGGACTTCGGGATCGACCCGAAGCCCGCACTCTTCCTGGAGCGCGCTCTTGCACCTCCGCTTTCCTCCGAGCCGGTCGATCGAGTAGCGCGCCGGGATGAGCGGGTCCGTCGCCGGATTCCAGACTTCGGTATCGATCCCGTTCAGGATCCCCCAAACACGATCCGCGCGCTCGGCGAGCACGCCCTCCATCCCCTCCCCGAACTCCGAAGTCCGGATCTCCTCTGCATACCGGCGGCTCACCGTCGTGATCGCGTCGGCGAACACGATGCCCGCCTTGAGGAAGCTGACCTTTCCGTAGAACTCCAGGCCGCCGTGCGGGCGGTAAAGTTCCTCGGGAAGACCGGTCCACGCATAGTCCTTCGGAGGGAATACTCCTTGATACGCGAGATTATGAATCGTGAAGACGCTTCGGGCCTCGCGGAGCGGGCCTTCCGATCCGCGCTTCCGGGCGACGTATGCCGGAAGGAGCCCGGTCTGCCAGTCGTTGCAATGGACGATGTCGACCTTCTCCCCGATCCCCTCGGCGATCGCCGCCGCAGCCTTGGAGAAGAAAGCGAAGCGGGCGGCGTTGTTCGGATAATCGCCTTCCGGCGTCCCATAAAGCCCCTCGCCGGCTTCGTAGTACTCGGGATGTTCCACGAGCAGAAAGCGGCTCTCCCCCTCCATCGGCGACTCGAAGATCCGCGCGGTCTCCTCGCTCCGCCCCATCGGGACGCGGACGGTTCGGTTGGCGGGACGGATCGGAAGGGACTTCTTCTTCACGGCGCCGTAGTAAGGGAGAATCACCGTCACCTGGTGCCCCTTCCGGGCAAGCGCGGGGGGTAGAGCGCCGGCGACATCGGCCAGACCTCCGGTCTTCGCGAACGGCTCGACTTCGGATGACACATAAACAATATGCATACGATCGACCGTTGCGCCCTCTGGGCGCGGTTTCTCTCCTCACGGGCACCGCGTGTCGACATCGAGGGGAAGCGCGGCCGGCGGGCGAGGAGAGCGTGTTTCCCGGGGAGTATGCCCGAGATCGCCGGGCCTGTCCAGACCGGCGCGGAAGGCGCGCGAGGGTTGGGAGGGGGTGCATAACGAATTGTGGAAAAAGAAGTTACAAGGGCGCGATCCGCGGAGTCTTCGCGAGGACTCGCCTTCGGAAGCGGGCGAAGGCGAGGCCGAGCCTCCTCGTGACCGGACCCGGCGCCGGAAGACGAAGAGACGCCCCGTTCACGCGTCCGATCGGGAGAACCTCCGCCGAGGTGGCGGTGAGGAACGCCTCGTCCGCCTCCCGGATCTCGCCGAGCCGGACCGTCCTCTCCTCGATCGGAATCCCCTCTTCCCGCGCGACGGCGAGAACGACGCTCCTCGTGATCCCGGGGAGAAGGCCCCGCACCGCGGGCGTGACGAGCCGTCCGCGTTTCACGAGAAAGAAAGACGAGGAGGTTGCTTCCGTCACCCGCGCGCGCGGACCGCGCCCGCGATGAAGCACCGCCTCGTGCGCGCCCGCTTCGTCCGCCCTTCCTCTTGCGAGAACGCTGGCGAGAAGGTTCGTGCTCTTGAGGTGCGTTGAGAGCCAGCGTTCGTCCGGAAGGGTGACGACATCCGCCCCGCGCCGGCGGAGCGCGGCGGGGATCATTGGGAGATCGAGCCGGACCGCGAAGACGGTCCCGCGAAGACCGGGGGGCGGCGCGAGTCTCCGCGGCCCCTCCCCGCGTGTCCACTGGAGCAGGACGAGCCCGTCCGGTTTCTCCGAACGCGCGACGAGGCCGCGCACCGCGCGCGCGATCGCTTCACGTCCGAAGCGTTCCGGAAGGGCGATCGCCTTCGCCTCGCCGAAGAGACGGTCGAGATGTTCGTCGAGCAAAAAGATCTTGCGGCGGTAGAAGCGGACGACCTCGTAGAGCGCGTCCCCGTAGAGGACTCCTCGGTCGAGAACGGACACTCGTGCGCCCGACTCGCTCACGAACCGCCCGTTCAGCCAGAACCGCTCGCGCTTCGCCGCGCGGGAGGACTTTCTCAATATCCTTCCCCGGAAGAGACGCTCCGCCTTCGCCGCGCGATGAGTCTAGTCGAGGAAGCCCGCGGAGACAACAAGAGGAGCGGGGCGCGCTCAGGCTTCCGGATCGTGCCAGTAGACGCTGATCCGGCTGATTCGACCGCCGCCTGAATCGCATGCTTCGAAGGCGAGGGTGCTGTTCCCTCGTTCGTAGCGATACGTGCTCTCGGAGGGGCCTGCCGCGGGAGGTCCGAACACCTCAAGCAGATCGCAGAGACGTTTGCCGACAAAGTCGAGGAGCGGCTCGGAGACGCCGCGCGTCGCGAGGAATCTCTTCAGCTCTCGGCCGTCGCTCTCAGCGTCGGCGAGAACGGAGACGTACGTGATCCGCTCGGACTCCGTGTCGCAAATCACGCCGATGCTCTCGGAGCGGGTTCCATCCACGCGGTAGCAGACAAGGACTCGACTGGTCTCCTCGTCGACGTGAATCCGGTCGCGATGCGCGGCTCCGAGAAGAGCGAAGAGACGCTCCCGCGTGTCTCCCGGCTCGAGACCGATGAACCGCCGACCTTTCATCATCGCGACCCCGCCCGAGCCCTCGACCCGCCCGGCGCCCGGCTCGTTGTCAGACCTCTTCATCCGCCTCACATGCTCTCCCGCGCATCCTGGAAAAGGAATAGGCTCCGAGCAAACGCTCTTCAGAAAGAAAGACGGAGCCGGAAGAGGGAAGCGTACCGCGGGCCGCGGAAGGCAGGCGCTCAATTCGAAACAGACGGCCGCCTGTCGATCGGACGCCACCCTTCGGCGGTGAGGAAGCGGGTCTCACACGCGAGCCGTTCGCTCTCAACATCGAGGTCCGCTTCGACCGCGTCGGGATGACTCTTGAAGATCAACCGGCGGAACGAGTCCGTAAACTGGACGCTCTCCAGAGACGGACGACTCGGCTCCGAGAAGTCGCACGCATAGAGAATGCTCCTCAAGGTCACTTCCCCCGCTTCCCCCCCGCCCTCCACGAAGATGCGGAAGACGCCGGGTCGATCCTCGACGACTTTCAGCACGTGCGCGCGCGTGTGAGAGAAGGCGTCGAGCGGGAAACGGATCGAAACGACGACTCCTTGGTCCCGGCTCTCCGGGTCCGTCAGCGACGGAATCTCGCCCGCAAACCGCGGTCCTTCCGGCAAGGAGAGCCGGGAAGAGCGGATCAGCGAGAGGAGTCCCATTCCCGTTTCGTTGTCCGTCCCGCATAAGAAAGCCGCCGGATCTCGGTCGACCGCTGCGGGATACACGCCCTCGATGTGCCCTTCGTTCCGCAGCATGCCGAGATGCTCTCCCGTCGCTCCGTCGATCCGATCGACGAAGCTGAGCGCGCGCAGCGGAACTTTGCGCAGCGTGAGGAGAGTCAGCGAACCGCCTTGCCGTTCCCCGGAATAGAAAGCGAGCCACTGGAGTTCCTCGCAAGGAGCCGTCGGCGGGAAACCGAAGGAAGCCGCCGAATGCTCCCACCGCCGCGTCCCATTTCGGTCGAACGCGGCGAGGAGGTCGGTCTTGGTGGGGTTTCCTCGGTACATCGCCACGACCTCGTTCTTCCCGTCCCCGTCGAGATCCAAGACGGCGAGTCGCGTTCCGATCTTGTCGAAGGTGCAGCTCTCGACCATCTCCGGGCGCATGAGGCGGCCTTCGAGAACCGCCGTGTCCCTTCCGTGCGTGTTCGTGGCGACGATTCGATTCCCCTCCCATCGCGCGGTGACCGGGAGGTTTCTCTCAAAGACGAATTGTTGAACGATCAAAAATCCGAGAAGAGGAACGGCGAGCGCCGCGATGCCGACGAGAAGCGGGCTCATCGGGAAGCGCTTCGCCGCGGCGGCCGCTCTCTCCCGCACGTTCCTCGGCGCGGCCTCGACCGCATCCGGATCTCTCCAAAGCCCGGAGAGCGTCGAAACGCCGCGCACGCGAAGATGACGATTCGGATGCCGCTCCTCGATCACGCGGGCGGTTCTCTCCGCTTCCCCGAGCTGCTCCGCCGGCACGAAAAGCGCGTCAACCGGACCGTGAAAGCACGCGGAGACTTTGGCGGCGAGCGTTCCCTCGTCGACCGGACCGACGCGGTCTCCCTCGACGACGCCGGTGAAAGCGGTCCGCGGCCGCACTCGCCCGCGCAAGGAGCCGACCCCGAGGGCGGAGTAGGCGGAAGCGCCGGCGAGGAAGAGGCCAAGCTCCGCGCTCCGTCCCTCGAGGCTCGCGGCGGCTTCGTCCCAATCGACGCGAAAGAGACACCTGCGAAGAGGCGGAACCGATCGGATTCCGAGCGAAGGGATCTGCGCGAAGACCTCGCGAAGCTCGCGCTCGCGCTGGCCGGGCACGCCCCGAAGGATGACCGGAGCGCTCCCCGGCGTGGTCCGAAGCATCCCCTCGACTCGAACCGTGATCGGAACGAGAAGACCGCAAGCGATGCCGCGGAAAAGGGGAGAGAGAGCCTCCGCGCCGCGCACCGAGGCGACGACGGGGACGAGGACGCGTTCCTCGAACCCACCGCGCGCGGAGAACGCGGGAACGGTCCCGGTCCCCTTCCGCGATTGTGACGCGTCTCGCTCCGCGGCTTCGAACGCTTGCGCGGCTTCTTCGAGATCGCGCCTCCATCTTGCCTCCGCGGCGTGAGACGGGACCGGCCGCTTCCGGATCTCCTCGAGAACACGCCGGATCTCGTCCAGGGAGTCGCCCGAGAAGAGATGCGCCGGCGAGGAGGCAAGCGCCGAGGCGAGACCTTGCGCCGCGCGGAAACCGTATGCGCTCCACGTGGTCGCTCCGAGCGGGAAGACCGCGGCGAGAAAACGCGCCCGAAGGAGAAGAGCAATTGCGGGAGGCTGCCCGATCGCGAGGAGTTCCTCGACCTCCGCGTAGGCCTCGTGAACCTCCCTCGGATTCATGCGGGCCCCCGCCTCGGCTTCGTGCGGCCGATCAAGGAAGCACAAGTTGGATCCGACCGGACGGGATCTCGGAGAGGACCGCGTGCCCCGACTCGTCGAAGGGGACCTCTCCGCCCTCGAAGCGGAGAAGCGCGCGGCGATGCGATTCCTCCTCCCCGCCGGCGAGAAGAACCGCTGTTCGACCCGCTCCGCTCTCGTTCGTGAAGACGCGCACGAGGTAGAGACCGTCGCGGCTCGCGAACGAGCGGACCGCGCTCCCCTCGGCGCGGTCCGGACCTTCCGATGCGGGAGTCGCGTGTCGCGCGGCGAGGGAATAGGCGCCTTCGCGGTCCGGAGGTCCGACCCGGCGGGAGGGCCTCTCGGAGATCTCCTCCAACTCGATGACGTTCGGTCCGGGCGGAGCGGCGGCGAGAGCGGGGGAGATGTACTCCGCGGCCTCGGCGAGAACGCGGCGCTCCGTCTCGAGAAAGAGGGAGAGGAGATCGCCGCAGCGGAAGCACTCCCTCGCGTGATCGAGAAAGGCGGAGAGGTCGCTCGGGAGGCTTGTCTCACCCGACGCCTCCGCCGCCGCCCGGAGGATCGCCGCCCGCTCGATCCGTTCCTCGTCCCAACACCCGTTCATTTCGACCTCAAGGAAGTTCGTTCGCCCCTCATCGCGAGCCACCCGCGCAAGCGGCGCACCGTGTAGTCCAAACGTCTCTGATAGAGATCGCGATAGAGATCCTCGGTCACCCCGGGGAGAACTTCGCCGACGAGGCCCTTCTGCGAAAGCCCCGACCAGTACGGCCGCCCCATCCCGAAATCGCGGCAGACCATCTCCGCAGCGATCTCGGAAAGCGCGCCGAGACGGCCGTCGACGGGCGGGATGAAGGGCTTCCGCTCGTCCGCTTCCAGATAGAGACGCGCCTTCGCCTCGACGGTCCGGACAACTCTTTCGACGAACAGCGACTCGGGGAGCCCTCCGCGCGCGAGGCGGACCTCGAGCGCCTGAGGAAGCGCGCCGGTTCGCTCGCCCGGATGCGCCATCTTTTCGGTCGCGAGGGCATGAAACGCGCGCACGAGATCGAGAAGAAAGACGTAGCCTCCGTGCTCCTCGCAGGGAGCGAGGCCCGTTTCCAGGACGCGGACCGCGTCCCTTTCGTCTCGGCACCCCGCGCCGAGGAGATCGAGCACCTCCTCGGAGGAGACAGGACGGCGGCGAAGATCCGCCGAAGATCCCGCGACGATCCATCCGCGCGTGTCGCGAAGAAGCGCGAGCGCGCGGCTCGCCTCGATGTGGACGCGGAAGCGCCTCCAGACGCCGGCACACTCCCGGTTCCTCTCCTTCCACTCCGCATGCAACGCTTGCCGGCCAAGGCGCCGGAGGAGCGCGCGGAGAAGAAGCGCGAGGTCTTCATCGCGGGCGGCGCGCACCCATTCCGCGAAGGCCAGCGGCGGCTCCGAGACCTTTTCTCCGTTTCCCTCTCGCGCGCGCCGCACACCCTCAAGTCCCCTCGCGAGAAACGGGTAGGAGGATCCCCCCCCTCGCCGCTCCCGAAGGAGAAGGCTCACCGCGCGATCAGCGGCCCCGTCGACCGCATCGAGGAACTCCCCGCGAAAGAGATACGCCCAACCTCTTCGGTTCGACCTGAGGAACGATCGGAGATACTGGAGAGAGAACCGCGCGAAATCCTCGCGAGCGATCGTGGAGGGGTGAAGAAACAGCGCCCGGAGGAGCGCCGCCGAATCGCGCTCGAATCCGGACGGTCCCTGGCCGCGCGCCGACACGTTCATGTGCGCTCCGCAATCCGACAGAAACACTACATGTCTCTTCCACCTCGAAGAGAGTTGAACCTCCGAGATGGCAAGGACTGGGACCTGGATGATGGACGCGCTTTCGTCGCGAGGGTGCGGAGTGCGAGCCGAGAGGCCGACCGGTACGAGCCGCTCCCGGAAGCGTAGCCCCGGAGCTACACTCTAGGAAGCGGCGACGGAACGGAGGCCTCGCAAGCCGCAATCCGCAACCGTAGTAGAAAACACGTTCATTGTTCAGGTTACCACGAACCGATCGGCGAGGTCAAAAGGTCTTGCCGTCGGGTCGAAGCGTCCTACTCGTGCGCCGTGCGCCAGCCCTCCGGGATCGCCTCGGGAGGCGTGAGAAGAACGGGCGCTCCCTTCCCCTCCGCCAGCGAGCGGAGATAGAGAAGGTCGTAGTCCTCCTCGCTTCCGGAAGCGGAAGCCTCCGCGAACGGCGAGAGGAGAAGCTCGAGCGGACCGCCCCCCATCTTCGGCATGCGGACGCGCGGCCGTTCCGGGTACTCGGCGAGGATGATCTCGGCTTCCGGTTCGATCCCCGCGAGCGCCTTCGCCTCCGCGATCGCGTCGGTGAGCCCGCCGATCCGGTCGACGAGCTTCCTCTGGATCGCGTCCTCTCCCATCCAGATGCGCCCCTCGCCGATCGGCCGCACCTCGGCCTCGGTCATCCCGCGCCCGGCGGCGACCATAGAAACGAAGTTCCCATAGAGCTCCATGAAGATGTCGCGGATCCTGTCCTTTTCTTCAAGAGTCAAGTTCCGAGTGGGGAGCCGGCCGAGCATCGGGAACCGGATTCCGGTGAAGAGATCCGAGTGCTCCCCGCGCTGCACGCCGTCCGCGGAGAACCCGGTCTTCTCCCCGACCCCCTCGTCCCAGAGCCATCCGCCGATGACGCCGATCGAACCCGTGATCGTGAAGGGGGTCGTGAGGATCTTGGTTCCGTCCATGCTGATCCAGTAGCCGCCGGAGCCCGCGACATCTCCCTGGCTCACCACGACCGGCTTCTCCTTCTCCTTGATCTTACGCGTCGCCTCGGCGACAAGGTCGCTTGGGAGGGCGTCCCCGCCGGGCGAGTCGGCCCGAAGGACGACCGCGGCGACGTCGTTCTTCTTCGCGAGACCGCGCATGTGCTTCGAGGTCGCCCGTCCGCGAATCCCCTCGTCCATCGCGCACTCGCCGAGCGCGTAGACGAGCGCGACCGTCGGCGGGCGCCCCCACGGCTCGTCCGGATAGATCCTCTCCTCCGGCGGCGCCGAAGCGAGGCGGGCGCCGTCGCGGCTTTCCTTCAGCCAATCCTCGAGCGCATCCCAGCGCGCGACCGTGTCGACGAGGCCCTTCTCATACGCCCTCGCGGCGGTGAACATCGCCTGCTCGTCCACGAGCGCGTCGTAGGCGCCCGGCGTCATCTTCCGCCCCTCGCACACGCCGCTCCGCAGCGCCTCGTAGACGACGTCGACGAGCCGCCCGAGCTGCTCGCGGTCCGCGTCGGACATGTCCTTCCGCGAGAGCGCCTCGAAAGCCGATTTATGCGTGAAGAACCTCCACTCGTCCACGCCGATGCCGAGTTTGTCGAGAAGGCCGCGCATGTACGTTCGCTGGAGCGCGAGGCCGGGAAGAAGGAGCCGCCCCTGCGGATCGATGCTGAGCCGGTCGGCGACCGATGCGACGTAGTACTCGATGTTCCCTCCCCGATCGATATGCACGACGACCTCTTTCCCGGACCTCCGGATCGCGCCCAGCTTCTCCCGGAACTCCCAGGCGATCGACGGGGACATGCGCGTTCCCGCGAGGTTGATCGCGACCCCCCGGAGGGATTCCTCCTCGCGGATCCGATCGAGCGTGCGGGCGAGGTCGATCCAGGCGATCCTCTCCTTGTCGAACCAGATCGCCTTCTGATACGCGATCGTCTTGTTCTCGAGATCGATCCTCGCGTACGACTTCTTGCCGAAGAGCTTTCGGGCCGAGGCAGCGAGCGGGAGCCCTCGGTGCGGCGGGTTCGTCCGGACGAGGTAGGTGGTCGTTCCGAGCTTGTCGTCCTGATCGTACGCGGGGAGGGCGTGGAAGCCGCTCCCGTCGATCGTGAGCCCGAGGTTCAGACTGTACGTCGGATCGCCGTCTTCCGCCTCCAGAAACTTCATTCCCAAATGAATCCCGCGCCAAGGACGAAGCTCGAACCCCGCGCCCCAGAAGCCGTCCTCGAGCCGGTCGGCGTCGGTCATCGAGTACTCGCCGAAGAGGGTGATCCACGGCTTCGCGAGGGGGCGAATCCCGAAGTCGGCGATCCCGAGGCTTCGTTCCGATTGCGACGAGAAGACCCCCGAAAGACCGAAGGAGAGACGCGGGTTCGGGCGAAGAATCGTCCCCGCGACGAACGCCCTCTCGCGTCCCGCGCGCCCTGCGTTCTCCCCCGCGAAGCGCCACGCCGCGCCGAAGTGGGCGCGGCGATCGCCGCCGGCGAGACCGAGCTGGAAGTCGTAAAGGCCGAACGTCCCCCCTTCGTCCTCGAGAAGACTCCTCTGCATCGCGAACCCGAGGCCTTTCCCGAACGAGAGCCCCCAGTTGTCCAGCTCTCCCTTCTCGATGTTCTCGTCGCTCCACCAATACGCGAACTCGCCCTCGCCGCTCGTCGCCCAGGATGCCGGGTTCGCGTACGCGCCGACCGCCCCGCCGCTCACGCTTGGGGATTGCGGGATGTACGCGGTTTGTCCGTGGTAGGCGAGGAGGGGAGATCGGATCTCTGCGGGAGCGCTCCACGCGCAGGCGAACAGGAGCCCGAGGACGACCGGCATTCGACGCATGATTCCGTACACCTCCAGTCCGGCGCGCGGGGATGCCGCGACGCGGGAGGATGAGGACCGACCGATTTCGAAAGACCCGGATATTGTAGGCCGCGCAGCCGCTCCGTCCAAGCCGCTTGCGGAGGCGGTCCGGCCGGGTGTTTTCGGCGAACAACTCCCTCTACGCGATCGGAAGCCGGGGAGTTTCGCGCGCGGGCGGCCTTCTCAGGCGGGAAAGAGCGCGAGGCTGTTCGCGCCGAGAACGCGCTCCTTCCATCCGTCGGGGAAGGGAAGCGCGAGGAACTGGTCGATGTTCGTGCGGAAGTCGCGCACGCCGGGCCCGGGCCAGTCGCTCCCCCAGAGCACGCGATCGCCGAGATCGGGAAGGCGCGGGAAGCACTCGGCCAGCTTCCTCGGCGGGATCCCCGAAAGGTCGAGATAGATGTTCGGGTGTCGGCGCGCGACGAAGAACGCTTCGTCATACCAGAGAGGGCGCCCCCCGTGCGCGAGAAGGATCGGAAGGCGCGGGAAGTCGACCGCGACGTCGTCCACGTCGATCGGACGCCCGAGACGGCTCCGCGCCCCCGGGAAGACGCTCGTCCCGGTGTGGATCATCACGGGGAAGCGGCGCTCCTCGGCGCGGCGATAGATGCGGCCGAGCGCCTCGAGGTCGTCGAGATACGCGTTCGCCGCATACCCCTGATGCGGCGGATGAATCTTGAGCGCGACGAAGCCGGACTCGATGAAGCGGTCGACGGTCCCCTCCGGGTCGCGCACGCGAAGCGCGTGGATGCCGGCGATCGGAAGAAGACGCTCGCGGGCCGCGGCGGCGTAGCAGAGCGAGAAGTCGTTCGACGCCTCGGTGAAACCGGTGACGTCCGGGCTCACGTCGTTGACGAGCCCGACCCGCTCGATCCCGGCGCGGTCCATCTCAGCGAGAAGAAGCGAAGGGTCCGCCTCGATCTGCCGGAGAAAGTCGAGATACCCCACCCCTTCCCGGCGGATCGCTTCCTCCACGCCGGGGCGGAGCTCGGCGAGCGGCTGCACGTGGATGTGGATGTCCGTGATGCCGCGGGTGGCTTCGTTCGTGCTCACGGCGGGAGGATAGCAGAGGACCCGCTCCTCTCTCCACGAAATGCGATACGATAGGAGTTCCGGTGCCAGGCTAGGCGGTTTCGGTGCCATGGCGGTTTCGGTGCCAGGCTACGCAACTCCGGTGCCAGGCGGTTTTGGGGGGTTTCGGTGCCAGGCTACGCAACTCCGGTGCCAGGCGGTTTTGGGGGGTTTCGGTGCCAGGGGGGGTTGG
>VGIW01000023.1 GCA_016867715.1 Candidatus Eisenbacteria bacterium
CCGAGCCGCCTCCGGAACCCCAGCCTATCTCCGATGCGCCCGCAACTCACGACCCCAACCCACACGAAAGGCGGAAGAGCTGGCTTTGATTGGACGCTCTCCTTCGCTCCGTGTTCAGAACGGCCGTCTCCACGGCTCTGCCCCTCCCCCGAGCCCGCACAGAACTGGATGGACGAGCCCCGCTCGTCGAACCCAACTCTTGCATGGGACGGCACGAGGGCGCGAATGAGCTCTCCGCCTGGCGGATGCGCGCGCTTCCTACTGCGGCCGCGGATCGCGGCCTCAAGAGGCCTCCCTTCCGTCGCCGCTTCCTTAGCGTAGCTCCGGGGCTACGCTTCCGGCAGCGGCTCGTCCAGGTCGGCCTCTCGGCGCGCGCTCCGCGTCCTCGCGACGAAACCGCGTGCATCCTCCAGGCGAGGACGCGAGCCCATTCGGGCTCGCTCAGCCGATCTCGCCGGACCCTTGGGCCGATGAGCTCTCGGTGACGATCCTCGATAAGTGTTTGGTGCGGAGCCCAATCTCCGCACCCACTTCGAAGCGAAGACAGACCGTCGAGATGGACCGGACATCCTCGTCGCCTCTCTCAAAGACGGCGGCTCAGGCCGATTTTCGACACTTTCTCTGGCGACTCTCATTGTTTTCAACAAGATAGAGAGACGCCCGCGGAGTTTGGCACTACGCAGGGATCTCCTCTTGCGGGGGCGAGGGCCCAACTCGCGTGACGGGGGAAGGGGGACGCACTCCCGCGGCTGCGAAGGCATGATGCGCTCCGCCGACCAGGTCGGTGCGGAGGCGGTAGCGCTGGTCGTCGAGATCGACGGTGACCGCCTGCACCTGCCCGAGATCGTGCATGAGGTCCGGCCACGAGCCGTCGACGCCGGCCTCCTCGAGCCGGCGCTGCAGGTCCACCTCGAGACGGAGCGCCAGGAAGCTGGCTACGATGTGTCCGATGCTCGTCTCGTCGCGATGGTGGAAGATCGGTCGCACCTCCAGCGTGGACTTCTCCTCGCGGAAGGTCCGTTCGACGCGCCACAGGCTCTTGTACGTCCGGGCGACTTCCCCGGCCGGCAGGTCGGTGTTCGTGGTCAGGACGAACTTCCCATCGAGACGGGCATCGCGGCGCACCGCCTCGGCGTCGATGCGCACACTTCCCTTCTTCACCTTCACGAAGCGGGCGAAGCCGCGGTTGCCGATGATCGCCTTCGGACCGTTGCGCTCCAGCGTCACCTGCAGCTTCGCCAAGATCGCCTCGCGGGCGGCCGCGTCCTTCTTGGCCTCCTCGCCATTGCGGCACACCACGTAGCGGCGCAGGCCCACACGGACCTCCTTGACCTCCAGGTTCTCGGCGGCCTTCTCGTAGCGACCCGCCCGCGCCAAGACCTCCTCGGAGATCTCCCGCTGCCGGCGCATCCGGCAGCCGAGGATGTAGTCGAAGGGAGCCTCGGGATGATCCGTCAGCAGAGAGAGGGTATCGCGAGCGATCATGCCTCGGTCCGCCACCACGATGACCGAACTCACCTCGAAGCGCCGCCGCAGCAGATCGACGATGCGCCGCAACGCCGGCCGGTCGGCCGTGTTGCCGGGGAAAATCTCCCACGCCACGGGCCACCCCTGCCGATCGACGGCCACACAGAGAACGAACTGCGGCAGATCCCCGCGACGGTCCCGCGAATACCCCCGCTTGCGCCAGGCCGTCTCCGTGTCGCGGTAGACGTAGAGGCTCGTCGTATCCACGAACACCAGGTCCAGCTGCTGGGAGAAGAGATCCCGGTCCCGCACGTACAGCCCCCGCTCCAGCTCCTGGCGCACGTCGAAGAGAAAGCCGCAGGTCCGGTAGAAGTGCTGAAGCTCCAGGCTCTCGAACCCCGGAGCCTCCACCGTCCTCACCCAACCGCTCCCCTGGAGGTCCGAGCCGGGGCTGCAGAGCCGCTGCAATGCCAGGGCAAAGACCACGCGCTCCACGTCGAAGCGGAACCGCCGACCCACGGCCAGCCGCTCGAGTTCCTCGGGCAGGCCCTGTCGCTCCCACAGCCGCCCGAACACGAGGGCGGGCCCCCACGCCCGCGCCGAACGCGCCCGCAGACCCTCGGAGCGCACTGCCTCGACCACCCGCAGGTTCGCGCTGAAGCGCCCAAGGCTCTTCAGCAACTCGTCGAGCTGACCCGAGACGACGAGCTGCTCGCGCCGCCCCAGCGTGGCGAGCACCTGCTGACGCACCCGCTCGCCCTCGCGGTAGGAGCGCACCAGCTGCAGGTACTCGTAGACATGGCCGCTTTGGACACTACGCTTCACCCGGACAAACATGGCGAAAGAGTAGTATACTCTAGGGACCCGTCAAGAAAAATCACCAAGGACAGGTCGATTGTTGGCACTACATTTTGAGCGCCGCCCGAAGAGCGAGCACGCAACGACAAGGACTTACAGCGAAACAAGCCGCCCAAAGGGGAGCAAACTGTCGAAGATGAGTTAAAATCACCGCGCAGGTTAGGAGTGGCCGGCTGGCACTGGGACGCCCCCCCCGAGGCTGTCCACCAGGCGTTCTACACGTTTTTCGTGCGTCGGAAGAAGACGCGCAGATGGCACCCGATCAGACAGGAGGAAGGGAATCGATGAAGTTGGTACAAACGATCCTAGCGGCGGCCGCATGCATCGCCTTGTTGGTCCCGGCGGCGAGCGCGGAGCAGTTTCTCCTCTGCGACTTTCTTGGGTACGACTACACGGCCCCGATGCCGCGCAACCTGAGCAACCCGAACGTCTACGTTGCCCTCGGGGACGTGGACAACATCCACCCGGGCGCGGTCGTGACCGACCCGCTGAACTACCAGTACACGTTCGTTCTGAACAGCGGAACGTGCACCGCAGCCGATACGGTCGCGGGTATCTACGGGCGGTACTACTACAACGCCGGAGACGGAACGTTCTTCATCTACGAGGACCCGATTCTCGGCGGAACGAACCGGAACTACGGCACGAACCCGCCGAACGCCACGGCGCCGTCGACTTTCTCCGACGGGACCTTGATTCTCGGCGCGGATTTTGTTAACTTGGTGATCATCGTCAACCTGAACAACTGGACCGCGTCTCTGAACGGCACGCTCGACTTCTACTGCGGCGAGGGTTGGGGAAACCTGCCATGCTTCGACGGATGGACGTTCGCCGGCGAGACGATCGAGTCCGGGATTCCGGAAGGCTACATCTGGGCGGTCGACGGCGTGGTCTACGTCGAGGAAGTGTTGGTCGAGACCACGAACTGGAGCGATATCAAGAAGCTGTTCCGGTAAGATGGCCGGCGCCGAGCGGAAGCAGCGTTCCCTCGAGACGAGTCGTCGATACGGGGGCCAAGAAGAGGATTCCGATTGAAATTGGGAGGTAAGCTATGAAGGCTTTGCTAAGGCCGTTCTTGCTGGGAGCGGTTCTGGCCGTGTTCTTCGCCGGCGCTGCGTCCGCCGAGATTCCGGGGATCGTTTGGGATTGGGCTCCCGAGTGCTACGGGTGGGAGCCGGGATACGCGAACCACATGAGCCAAGCGGGCGCCGTTCTTACGATCGTCGGCAAGGTCGATCGCTTTTTCGATCCCTTCCTCGACCTTGACCCGGTGGCGACCGAATACACGTTCATCTTCCGCGATCTGGTCTCGCTCGGTTCGATCAATCTGGGCGGCATCATCATCACGAACTACGCCGGCGGGTACTTCGAGATGTACAAGGACCCGTCGAACAACGCCGACTTCGGCACGAACCCGCCGAGCGTCGTTTCGCCGGCGACGTTCGTAGACGGGGCGCTTGTTCTGAATGGGGAGCTCTCGAGCTTCTTCGTCCAGATGTTCCAGGGACCGGGCGGATGGTCCGGGACGTACACGGTCGACGTCGAGCTCACCGGTCCGGTCGGGGGCGAGATCTACGACCGCACCGGTCCGTGCTCCGGAACGAGCGGCGGCGGCTGGTCGGATCAGGCCCCGACGATTCCACTCGGTTACACGGTGAAGGTGGACGGCCACATGAACATCGACGAGTGCCACGGAACCGGCACTGAGAACGCGACTTGGGGGTCCGTGAAGACTCTGTTCCGTTAGAACTCTTCCTGTCGATCGTTTCGCCGGCCTCGGGACTTCCCCAGGGCCGGTTTTCCTTTCTCTCTCTTCTCCTTCCTTCCTCTCTCTTCACTTTCCGGACCGGGTCTTCCCCGCGAGGGCCCGGCGTTCCTTCGGGTTCCTCGGGCGGACAAATCAGACCGAAATGAAACCGCCCTTCGACCGACATTCGAACCTTCTCGCTCTACACTGATTGCGGAAAGAGAACGCTCACCCGGCGGACGAATCCCGGAGCCGTGCCGTGTCGATTGTCTTGGAACATCTCTCGAAGGTCTTCGGAGGCCACGGGGTCGTCAGCAACGTCTCTATCGAGATCGCTGACGGCGAGCTCTTCGTCCTGCTCGGTCCGAGCGGAAGCGGGAAGAGCACCGTTCTTCGGATGATCGCCGGGCTTCTCGATGTGGACGAGGGGCGCGTACTCCTCAACGGGCGGGACGTCACCGGTCTTCCGCCGCAGAAGCGCGGTGTGGGGTTCGTCTTTCAGCATTACGCGCTCTTCCGCCACATGTCGGTCGCCGAGAATATCGAGTTTCCGCTCACGATCCGAAAAGTGAAGCCGGCCGAGAGGCGGCGCCGGCGCGACGAGCTGCTCGACGTGGTCGGGCTCGTCGGTTTCGAGGCGCGGATGCCGCACCAGCTCTCGGGCGGCCAGCAGCAGCGCGTTGCTCTCGCTCGAGCGCTCGCGCATCGGCCGGAGGTCCTCCTTCTCGACGAGCCGTTCGGCGCTTTAGATGCGAAGATTCGAGCGGAGCTTCGCCGCTCGTTGCGCCGCATCCAGGGAGAGCTCGGCGTCACGACGATCTTCGTTACCCACGATCAAGAGGAGGCGTTCGAGCTCGCCGACCGGACCGGGGTGATGAACTTCGGGCGCCTGCTCGAATTGGGGCCGCCGATGGAGCTGTATCTTCGTCCGCAGACCGAGTTCGTCGCCACCTTTCTCGGGCGCGCGAACCTGATGGTCGGCGAGTGCGCGTCCGACAGCGTGAGGCTCGGATCGGTCCGGTTCCCTCTCGACAACCAGATCACCACGACCGGCGGAGAGCGGCGCGTTCAGGTTCTCTTTCGTCCGGAAGACGTCGCGGTGCGCGATTCTCCCAATGTCCTCGCGGTTCCTCTTCTGGGGAAAGCCGTCGTCGAGGAGGCGGGATCGGTCGGCTCGCTGGAGAAGCTGCGGCTTCGTCTTCCGCCTCTTCCAGGTGTGCGGCCGATCTCCCCGCCGGTCCCCTTCGGCGTCGATTCGATTCTGGTCGATGCGACCCGTTCGCAGGATCAGGCGAGGCGTTACCCGATGGAGCCGGGGGACGAGGTCTGGGTGGGGGTCCGGCGCATCCACGCGCTTCTGCATCCGGGTCTCAGCTTTCTCCTCGTCGCGGGCGGCGGTGCGGGGGGCGAAGCGGCCGTGAATCTCGGCGGCGAGATCGCGCGGCTCGCGCACGCGCGCGTGACGGTTCTCGGGCTGGGCTCGAAGGGGAGCGGGATCGACGAGCGTCTCGATCGGGTGCGCGAGCGGATGGGGAGCGGGCTCGCGGCTCTCGAGATGCGGCATTCTTCGGCCGGTCCGGCCGAGGCGGTCGAGCGGGAGGCGAACCGCCAGCTCTTCGATCTCGTCATCGCGGGGCGTCCGCCGGAAGGGGCAGTCGAGGCCGCGGAGGCTGCTCTCGGGCGGGGCGAGCATCATGTTCTCGTCGTTCCGGAGGGAAGCTCGATTCCGAAGAGCGTGCTCATCTGCGTGGCGGTGGGAGAACCGGGGAAGGAGGATGTGCATTTCGCCGGGAGGCTCGTGCGACACGTCGGCGCGCGCGCGACGATCCTCACGGTTCTTCCGGAGCGCTCTCTCGATTCGGCGCGGGCTCAGGCGGAGCGTTTCCTCGCGGCGGCCGCGAGAAGCCTCTCGGTTCTCGGCGTGCAAGGCGAGACTCGAATCCGGAAGGGCCGCGTCCTCGAACAGATCCTCGCCGAGTTTCGCGAAGGGAAGCATGACATGCTCGTGCTCGGAGTTCCGCTCGCCCCTTCGGGCGCGCGGGCGTCCCTCGACGGCCACGCGGCCGAGGTGCTCAAGGAGGTTCGCGATCGGCCCGTTCTTCTCGTGCGGTCGCGCGGGTCCGAATGACCCGCGACCCGGCGGGGAACGCGCAAAGCGGGGAATCCCGCGCAATCCAATCGTCGGATGGAAGCCGACAGGAGGAATCGAAAGATGAGAACCGGAAGCCGTCGATTCGCTCTTCTTGCCGCTCTCGCGGCGGGAGCGCTCTTCGCCGCTTCGGGCGCCGCGGAGATCACGCTCCTCAACGTCTCCTACGACCCGACTCGCGAGCTGTATCAGGAGCTGAACGCCTCCTTCGCGAAGGAGTGGGAAACGAAGACAGGAGAGAAGATCACCATCAACCAGTCGCACGGCGGCTCCAGCAAGCAGGCCCGCTCGGTGATCGACGGGCTCGAGGCGGACGTCGTCACGCTCGCCCTCGCATACGACGTCGATATGTTGGCCGAGAAAGGCCTGATTCCGAAGAACTGGCAGAGCCGTCTCCCGCACAACAGCTGTCCCTATACATCGACCATGGTCTTTCTCGTGCGCAAGGGAAACCCGAAGAACATCAAGGATTGGGAGGACCTCGCCCGCCCGGGCATCGAGGTCGTGACCCCGAACCCGAAGACATCCGGCGCGGCGCGCTGGAACTACCTCTCCGCGTGGGCGTCGGGACTCGATCGGAGCGGCGGCGACGAGGCGGCGGCGCGCGATCTCGTCACGAGGATCTATCGAAACGTCAAGGTTCTCGACACCGGCGCGCGCGCCTCTACCGTGACGTTCGTCGAGCGCATGATCGGCGATGTTCTCATCGCGTGGGAAAACGAGGCTCTTCTCGTCACCCGGAAGCTCAATCCCGGCGAGTTCGAGATCGTCGTCCCCTCGCTCAGCATCCTGGCGGAGCCGCCGGTGACGGTCGTGGATCGCGTGGCCGACAAGCGCGGGACAAGGAAGATCGCGGAAGCGTACTTGGAGTACCTGTACACGCCTTTCGGCCAGGAGCTTGCGGCGAAGCATTACTATCGCCCCCAAGCGGAGGCCGCGCGGGAGAAGCACGCGGCAGAGTTCCCCGAGGTGAAGCTCTTCACGATCGACGAGGTATTCGGCGGGTGGGCGAAGGCGACAGAGATCCATTTCTCGGACGGCGGCATGTTCGATCGGATCTTCGAGGCCGGCAAGTAGGAGAGCGCGCGTGAGCGGACGTCGCGGTGTTCTTCCGGGGTTCGGGCTCGCCATGGGGTTCACCCTTTGGTACCTGGGCCTTCTTCTCCTCATCCCGCTCGGAGCGCTCGTCCTCAAGGCGGCCACGGTCGATCCGGAGAAGTTCGCCGCGACGATCACCTCCGGCCGCACGCTCGCAGCTTTCCGTCTCAGCTTCGGCGCGGCGCTCGTCGCCGCCTGCATCAACGGGGTGTTCGGTCTCTTGCTCGCGTGGGTTCTCGAGCGGTACGACTTCCCCTTCAAGCGGCTCGTGGACGGTCTCGTCGATCTTCCGTTCGCGCTTCCCACCGCGGTGGCGGGCATCGCGCTCACCACCCTCTACGCGGGGAACGGATGGGTCGGGCGCCATCTTGCCGTTCTCGGCGTTCAGGTGGCCTACACGCCGCTCGGCGTCGTCGCCGCGCTCACGTTCGTCGGGCTCCCGTTCGTCGTGAGAACCGTTCAGCCGGTTCTCCGCGATCTCCCGGCGGCGATCGAGGAAGCCTCGGCAAGCCTCGGCGCCGGGAGGCTGCAGACGTTCTTCCGGCTCATCTTTCCCGAGCTCCTTCCGGCCGCGGCGACCGGGTTCACGCTCGCGTTCGCCCGCGGGCTCGGAGAGTACGGGTCGGTGATCTTCATCTCGGGAAACATGCCGATGAAGACGGAGATCACCCCGCTTCTCATCATGATCAAGCTCGAGGAGTACGACTACGCGGGGGCGACGGCGATCGCCCTCGTCTTTCTCGCGATCTCCTTCGCGATTCTTCTCGCGATCAACGCCCTTTCGCTCCGGAGCGCCCATCCGGTTCGAAGGGGATAGAGGAACGGTGTCGTGAGGCTTCCGTTCGGCGGACCGAAGAGAGGCGAGAAGACCGGAAGGCCGCGCAGCCTGAACGAGCCGCCGCTCGTTCGCGGGCTGCTCACGGCCGCGGCGCTCATCTTCATTCTCCTGTTTCTGCTCCTCCCGCTCGGCATCGTGTTTACGAAGGCGTTTGGGGAAGGATGGAGCATGTACTCGCGCTCGGTCTTCGAGCCGTACGCGCTCCGGGCGATCCGGCTCACGGCTCTGACCACTCTGATCGTCGTTCCGCTGAACCTTCTCTTCGGAATCGCGGCGGCTTGGGCGATCTCGAAGTTCGACTTCCGCGGCAAGAACCTCCTGGTGACGGCGATCGACCTTCCGTTCAGCATCTCTCCGGTGATCTCGGGCATGCTGTTCATTCTTCTCTTCGGCGCGCAGGGGTTCTTCGGTCCGTGGCTTCTCGAACGCGGGATCAAGATCGTGTTCGCGCTCCCCAGCATCGTTCTCGCCACCCTCTTCGTGACCTCGCCGCTCGTCGCCCGCGAGCTGATCCCGCTCATGCGATCCCAGGGAAGCGAGGAGGAGGAGATGGCGGTCACCCTCGGCGCGAGCGGTCTTCAGACGTTTCTCAAGGTCAGCATTCCGAAGATGAAGTGGGGGCTCTTCTACGGCGTCATTCTGTGCAGTGCCCGTTCGGTCGGGGAGTTCGGGGCCGTTTCCGTCGTTTCGGGGCACATCCGCGGTCTCACGACGACCGTCCCCCTGCATGTCGAGATGCTGTACAATGAGTATCAGTTCACGGCCGCCTTCGCGGTCGCTTCTCTGCTCACGATGCTCGCCCTCGTGACATTGGTCTTGAAGGGCTTGGTCGAGTGGCGCGCATCCTTGAGAGATGAAGGAAGATAGCCCTGAATCCGAGGCGCCCCTCGTCCCGGGAAGGGGCCTTGGAGGGCGAAAGTGCGCAGCGCGCGTCTCGGCGTTCTCCTCCTTTCCGTCAATCTGGGGATCGCCCTACTCGCGATCGTTCTGGTCGGCGCGGTGGGCGTCGCGCTGCTCGGCAGGCTCGCCGGCGAGAACGCGCTCCGGCGCGTCGAGCTCGCCGGCGCCGGCGCGGCGCAAGCGATCGAACTGGACGGCGAGCGCCTTCTCGCATCGGCCCGCCTTCTCGGAGAGCGCCCCACGCTGAACCGCCTGCTCGAGGAGCGCGATCGAGCAGGGATCGAGTCCTTTCTGGAGACGTTTCGCGGAACGAGCGCTCTCGGCGGGTGCGCCGTGCTTTTCGATGGAGAGATCGCGTCCTCGATCGGGGGCGAGGCTCTTCCTTGGCGGGAAATGCTCGGCGCGAAACGCGCTGAATCGGGATGGTTCCTCTTCGAGCCGAAGAACTCGCCGCACCCGATCCTCGTCTCTTGCGCAGAGGCCGCCCGAGTTGCGGGGGCCGTCGTCGGAGCGGCGGTCGTCCTCGACGAGGCTCACGCCCGGGGGACTGCGGAGAAGGTCGGCGTTCCGGTCGCGATCGTCGGGCGAACGGAGATCGAGAGCGAGGCGGGAGGCGCGCGAGGCGCGCTCCGCGTGCGCGCGCTCAGCGGAACCTTCGCGGGAGCGGCGCGCATCGATGAGGGAGATCTCTTCGTGGCCGCGGCGCCGCTTCGCGACCCGACGGGGCGCGTGGCGGGGGCGATTGAGGCGATACTCCCGGCGCGGGAGATCGATTCCTCGGTCGGCAATCTCGTTCGAGAGCTCGTCCTTCTCGCTCTTGTTGTCGTCGCGCTCGCGACCGTCTTCAGCCTCGTGCTCGCGCGCATCATCGAGCGCCCCATCCGCTCGCTGACGGAGAGCGCGATCCGCATCGGCCAAGGCAATTTCGGATCGCCGGTCCCGCGCGTCGGGGGAGTCGAGATCTCCGTTCTCGCCGGCGCGATGGAAGAGATGCGCGAACGGGTTCTCCGTCTCACGAACGATCTCCGCATGCGGCGCGCGGAGGCGGAGGCGATCCTCACAGGAATCGTCGAGGGGGTCTTCGCGGTCGATCGGGAGCGGAGGATCCGTTACATGAACCCGCAGGCGGCCGCGCTTCTCGGGGTCCGCGCGGAAGAGGCGATCGGCCGCTTCTGCGGCGACGTGCTGAAGCCTCGCGAGCGAAACGGCGCCCGCCCGTGCGAGGAAAGCTGTCCGATTCTTCACGCCCGCTTCCGCGGGAAAGCGCGCGCGACCGAGCTTCTCGAGCCGATCGGGGAAGAGAGCCGTTCGGTAGTGATCACGAGCGCACCCTCCGGCGCGGAGCTCGACGAGACCGCCGCCGACACGCTCCAGTACCAGGTGATTCGCGACGAAACGGAAGTCGAGGCGACGAGACGCCTCCGCGATTTCGTTCTCGCCAACATCTCCCACGAGTTTCGCACGCCCCTCTCTGCGCAGCTCGCCTCTCTCGAGCTTCTTCGCGATCGGCTCCCCGATCTCGACCCTGGCGAGGTGCGCGAGCTTGTTCTCTCGATCGAGAGGGGGACGCTGCGGCTCACGCGGCTCATCGACAATCTCCTTGAGAGCACGAGGATCGAGGCGGGACAGGACTCGATCCGGCGCCGGCCGTGCGCGCTGGACGAGATCATCGAAGAGGCGGTCGAGCTGATGGTCCCGCTCATCAAGCAGAGAAAGCAGACGGTCGAGGTCGATCTGCCGTATCCTCTTCCGCCGGTCGACGGGGACACACAGCGTCTCGTGCAAGTCTTCGTCAACCTCCTCGCCAACGCGAACAAGTTCTCTCCCGCCGGAGGGGCGATCGCGATCGGCGGCGAGGTTCGCGGGGCCGAGGTTCGGATTTGGGTGGAGGACCAAGGACCGGGGCTTCCTTCCGGAACGGTCGAATCTCTTTTCCGCCGCTTCATGCGCGCGCCCGACGAGGAGCCGGAACCGAGAGGGATGGGCCTCGGTCTCTACATCGTGAAGTCGATCGTGGAGCGCCATGGAGGGCGAGTGGAGGCGGAGAGCCTCGAACGCGGCACGCGCATGTGCGTCGTTCTTCCGCGGGGAGACGGACATGAAGATCCTGGTGGTCGATGACGACCTCGAGCTTCTCAGCCTGATCGCTTTCGCGCTCCGGCAGACCGGGTATCTCGTCGTCGAAGCGTCGGAGGGAGCCTCGGCTCTCGCCGCGTTCGCGAACGAGCAGCCGGATCTCGTCGTTCTCGACTACAACCTTCCGCGCATGAACGGGCTCGAGGTGTTGAAGAGAATGCGCGCGGAAGAGAGCCGCGTTCCGATCATGATGCTCACCGTCCGCTCCGACGAGGAAGACCAGGTCGAAGCTCTCGACCACGGAGCCGACGACTACCTCACGAAACCCTTCAGCCCTCGAACGCTTCTCGCGCGCGTGCGCGCGCTCCTCCGAAGGTCCGGGGTCGAAAAGCCGGCGCCGCTCGTTTGCGGCGATCTCTCGATCGACGCGGAGAACCGCTCGGTCTCCGTGCGCGAGGGTTCGGCCGTTCCTCTCACGAAGCTCGAGTTCCGCCTGCTCCAGATGCTCGTCGCGCATGCCGGTCGCACGGTTCCGGTGGAACGCCTCACCTCGCATGTCTGGGGTTATCGAGGAACCGGTGATCGCCAGCTTCTCAAGCAGCTCGTTCACAGGCTTCGACAGAAGATCGAGCGCGACCCGGCCGCGCCTCGCTACCTCGTCACGGTCTCCGGGATCGGATACATGCTCCGAGCGTCGGAGGAGGAGAACTGACGGGCCTCCTTCCGCGCTCGATTCCGCTTGCCGCTCCTACTTGATCTCCGCGATCTTCGCCAGGTCGGCCTCTTTTCCCGCGAGAAGAAGCGTGTCGGAATCCCGGAGCGGTTCGTCCGGATCGGGAATGGTGGAGACGCGATCGGTCAGCACGTCGTGGACGGCGACGACCGAGACGCGATAGTTCTTCGGAAGTTCGAGCTGCCTCAGCGAGCGGTTGATCCAGGGGAGCGGGACGACCATCTCCTGGATGCTGAAGCCGGGAGTCAGCTCGACGTAGTTCAAGAGCCATCGGCTCGCGACCCGCCTCCCGAGCCTCATGCCCGATTCCTTCTCCGGGAAGATCGTCTCGGTGACGCCGATCTTCTCCATCACGCGAGCGTGGTTGTCCGAGACCACCTTGACGTAGATCTCCTGGACGCCGATATCGCGAAGAGCGAGCGCGGTGAGCACGCTCTCGGCGATGTCGTCTCCCATGCTGACGACCGCCGCGTCCGCCTCGCGCGCGCCGATCCGCTCGAGGGTCTTAATGTCCTTTCCGTCTCCGACCGCCGCGAGCGTGACGCGGGGCGCGATCCGTTCCACCCGCTTCTCGTCCGCGTCGAGCGCCGCGACTTCCTGGCCGCCCGCATAGAGCGTCTCGGCGACTGCGGCGCCGAAATTGCCGAGACCGATGACGACGATCCGTTTCATTTCACTCCTCGTTCGTGAGGGCTATCCCACCGCCACGTCTTCGTAGGCAAATCTGAACGGTGCCTCTGTGCCCTTTCTCCGCAGTGCGACGGCGGAGGCGAGGGAAAGAGGGCCGATCCGCCCGACATACATGAGAAAGATGACGACCGCTTTTCCGGCCGAGGACAAGGAGGCCGTCTCCCCGATTGAAAGGCCGACCGTGTTGAACGCGCTGATCGCCTCGAACGCGAATTGCGTAAGGCTTCCTCGCGCCGCCGCATGATCGACGGGGCCGACCTCGGTTGCCGTCAAGACGAAGACCGCGGAGGCGAGAAGCGCGACCGCGACAACTGAGAGGAGCACCGCGCGATGAATCGTCTCGTCCGGAATCGTTCGGTGATGAAAGTTCGTGATGCGGCTTCCGCGGAGTCGCGACAGGAGGAGAAGGGCGAGAAGACCCGCGGTCGTCGTCTTCACGCCTCCCGCCGTCGATCCGGGAGAGCCGCCGATGAACATCAGGATCATCGTGAGGAGGATCGAGGAGTCGGATGCGCGGAAGTAGTCGATCGTGTTGAAGCCGGCGGTTCGCGCGGTGACGCTCATGAAGAACCCGTTCAGGGGTTTCGCCCATGCGGGAAACCCGCGGAAGGCGATGTCCCACTCGAAAAGCGTGAAGAGGGCGCTGCCTCCCAACACGAGAACGAGAGTCGCGAGCACGACGAGTCGCGTGTTCAAGGAGAGTCGGGAGGTCTCGCGGTGTCTTCCCGCCCGCGCGCGGAGAGAGAGGTCCTCCATCGTGAGGAAGCCGATCCCTCCGACAAGGATGAGAGCGGCGACGATGAGAAGGGGCGCCGGATCCTCGCGGAAGGGAGAGAGGCTCGTTGAGAAGCTGGAGAAGCCGGCGTTGCAGAAGGCGCTGACCGCATGGAAGATCGCGTGGCGAACGGCATCGGTTCCTTCGAAGCGTCCGGCCCATAGAAGAGAGAGAAGAAGCGCGCCGGCCGCCTCGAAGAAAAGGGTGAAGACGACGACATTTCGGATCAGGTGTTTGAACTCGATCCGGGGAGCGACCTCGCTCCCCGCCGCCGCGGCGGCTTGGTGGGAAAGAGACAACCTCCCGCCGAGCGCGAGGATGATCATCGAGCTGAGCGTGATGATGCCGAGGCCGCCGAGCTGGATGAGAAGAAGAAGATAGGCCTGGCCGAAGGGCGTGAATCGCGTGGCCGTGTCGGCGACGACGAGACCCGTGACGCAGACGGCGGACGCGGAGGTGAAGAGCGAGTCGAGCGGCCCGAGGGGCTCGCCGGTGTAGAGCCCGGGAAGGAGGAGGAACCCGGCGGCGCCCACGAGGATGAGGAGGAGGAATGACCCCGCGAGAAGGCGCGGAGGCGTGAGGTGCCGGTCCCATCGAGCCAGCGCGCGCGCGATCCTCCTCGAGATCCCCGGAAGGGAGAGCTTCCCTGGCCTCATCGATGCTCCTCCGGCCCATCGCGGCCCCGTCCGGCGGTGCTCCCCGCGGGCAGGGGCGAAGGTCGGACGAGCGTCGATTGTAGTCCAGTGGCCGACATCTCGATAGTCCCGTCACCGCCCCGGTTGCCCGGGGAACCCCTTCCCTCGCCAGGGCGGGTTGGTCGAGTTGCCCGCACGATGATAAATAAACGATTGACTAGATCGGTCGTTTGGCTTAGTATGCCGGATAGAAGTCGGGTCCCAAGCCGGCCGGATCGTGTAAGGGCTTGATAGCGAGCAAGATCACCGTTTGGATGAGGAGGATGGGTCCGAATGGACAGAGAGACCGAGAGGTGGGGATCGCAAGGATTGGCGGGCCCGGCGGGGGCCCTTCGGGCGTTTCTCGAGGAGGCTCCGGGGGATCTCGCGCCTCCCGCCCCCGGAAGCCCGCGCGAGAGGATCCTCACGTCGGCGCGGTCTCTCTTCGCTGAGCGCGGCTTCGACCGAACGAGCGTGCGCGACCTGGCCGCCGCCGCCGCCGTGAACCCCGCGATGATCCACTACTACTTCGGAGACAAGAGCCGTCTGTATCGCCGGGTGATCGCCGGAGAGCTTCGGGCGACGATCCGAGGCATCTTCGATCGGGTCGACCCCGCGCTCGCCCCGCTCGATCTCCTCGTCCGCATCCCGATCGGGATCATGAAGGAGATGCGCGGGAACCCGGAGCGTCTCGCGCTTCTCCGCCGCGAGATCGGCGAGGGCGGGGAGCAAGCGCGCCGCGCGATCGCGGAGATGGGATCTCACGGACCTCTCGGCCTTCGGGATCTGATCGCATCCGTGATTCGCGATGCGCAGGAGAGAGGAGAAATCCGCTCGATTCCGGTCGATGCGATCCTCCCGTTTCTCGTGTCGGTCGGCCACGGTTCGATGATCATGGAGCCTTTCCTTCAGCTCGTGCTGGGGATCGAAGCAGAGGACGACGATTCGTGGAGCCGCCGTCTCGATGGCTTCGAGGCCCTCTTGAGGGGCGCCCTGACGGTTTGAGGAGATCGAGATGAACCGACGATGTCTCTCTCGTGTCTTCGCCTTCTCGCTCGGAGCGGCGATCGCGTGTTCGCCCGCCGCGGCGGGGGGGCCGGAGCCGGAAGCCTGGACCTTGGCGCGCTTGCTCGAGGAGGCGCGCGGCGCGTCCCGAACGATCGCCGCGAGGGAGCGCGAGGTCGACGGCGCGGAGGCGGCCGCGCGGGAGATCACCGCCGCGAGCCTCCCGCGGCTCTCGTTCGGGGGGAGCTATCTCCATACAACCGAGACCATGCGGCTCGACCTCCCGAGCTTCGGCTCGTTCGACCCGCCGGAAGTCCGCTTCGGCGACGGAAACACATACGACCTCAAGCTGGATCTCTCGTCGCCGCTTTTCACGGGAGGGACGCTGTTTCATCAGAGACGCGCCGGAGAGGCGGCTGCTCGGGCGTCGAGGCACGTTCTCGCAGCGGAGGATCTCCGTCTCTCGCGCGAAGTTCGGCGAGCCTACTTCGCCGCGCTCGGCGCCGAGGCGCGCGCGGAGGCGGCGCGAATCGCGGAAGCTCGCTTTCACCGCCACGCCGAGGATGTCGCGTCGGCGGCGAGCGCCGGGATGGCGTCGGAAGAGCGCCGCGTGCAGACGCTGGCCCGGCTTCGCCAGGCGGAGCAAGCGCGACTTCGCGCTGAGGCGGAGGCGCGCATCGAGCGGATCAACCTCGGGAGGCTCGCCGGTCGTCTGAACGAAGAGATCGCCCCTTCCGGAGACCTCGATGCTTCGCTCGTTCCCGTGGGGCTTCCCGAAGGGACGACGGTCGATGCCCGCCCCGAGCTCGCCGCTTTGTCGGATCTCGCGGAGCAGGGGGCGCGTCTCGAACGGGCCGCCCAAGGTGCCTACTATCCGACGCTCGCCGCACAGGCGGCTTTCCATCATGCGAAGCCGGGCGTCGACGCGATCGCGAACGAGTGGGTGCAGTACGGAACCGTCGGCCTCACCCTCTCCTGGCCGCTCTGGGAATGGGGAGCCCGCGGAGAGCGCGTTCGGCAGGCGCGCGCCGCCAAGGAGGCGCTCGAGGAAGAGCGGGCGGAGCTTCGGAAGAACCTCGAGAGCGCGCTTCAAGCGGCACGCGTTCGGGCCGAATCGGCGCGGGAAGAGGAGGCGCGCGCGGCGGAGCGGGTCGATCTCGAGAGCCGCCGCGTCGGCTTCGTGCGGTCGAGATACCGCGAGGCGGCCGCGAGCGAGAGCGAGCTTCTCGACGCGCTCGCCGACCTCGCTGCGGCGGAGATCGATGTCGTTCTCGCGAAGGCGGGCGTTCGCCTCGCGGAGGCGGAGATTCTTTATTGCGTAGGCTATTAACCCTCAACAATCGCGTGCCCGCGCGAGCGGAGCGATGGAACGGGCCGGCGACACCGTCCGCGGACCGGGCGCGTCGGAGGACGATGAGGATGGCGACGGGACGAAAGGTCGAACGGCGCGCGAGGTGGATCGGAACGGTTCTTTCGATTCCGCTCGCCCTCGCGGCGTGGTCGGCGGCCGGATGCAGCCGCGAGGAGGCCGGCCCGAACCCGTCGGGGACGCTGGAAGCGGCGGAGATCGACATCGCTCCCTCGATGACGGGGAAGGCGCTCGAGGTCCGCGCGGACCTGGGCGACCGCGTGGCCGCGGGGGACACGCTCGTCGTGCTCGATACGGAGCTTCTCGTTCTTCAGCGCGCAGAGGCCGAGGCGAACAGAAGGAGTCTCATGGCGCAGAGAAGCGCGGCAGAGGAAGACCGGAAGCAGGCGGAGCGGGCGCTCGCGCTCGCCGAGAAGACGCTCGGACGTCTTCGCGCGCTCCTTGCCGATGGGACCGCGACCGAGCAGCAAGTGGACGACGCCGAGGCGAAGCGCGACCAGATCGTGAACCAAAGAGAAGCGGCCCGGCACCGGGTCGCGATGTTCGACGCGGAGATGGAGAAGCTCGCCGCCTCACTCGCCGTCTTCGATCGCCAGATTCGGGACGGCGTTCTTCTCTCTCCGGAAAACGGTGTCGTGCTTGTTCGCGCGCTGGAACCGGGAGAGATCGCGCTGCCGAACCGTCCGGCGCTTCGCATCGCCGATCTTTCACGTCTCGATCTTCGCGTCTACCTCGAGGCGGAAGATTTGGGCCGCGTGCGGATCGGGGAGAAGGTCCCGGTCCTCGTCGACGCGCTCGGCGGGAAGGAAGTCGAAGGGAAGGTGGTTTGGGTGAGCCCGGAGGCGGAGTTCACGCCGAAGAACGTGCAGACGCGCAACGCGCGCGCGCAGCTCGTGTACGCAGTGAAGATCGAGGTGGAAAACGCGGACGGCATCCTCGCCATCGGCATGCCGGCCGAGGCGAGGCTTGCGCGCGAGCGGCCGGCGGGGAACGCCCGATGAACGATCACGGAGCGCCGATTCGGGTCGAGGGCCTCCGGAAGTCGTATCGGGAGACGTCCGCCCTCGACGAGGTTTCGCTCGAGGTCGGCGAGGGGGAGATGGTCGGGCTGATTGGCCCGGACGGCGCGGGGAAGACGACGCTGATGCGAATCCTCTGCGGGCTTCTCGTGCCGGACTCGGGCTCGGCGACGGTGATGGGTTTCGATTGCGCGCGCGAGGGTCGGCGAGTGAAGGAACATCTCGGCTACATGCCGCAACGTTTCAGCCTCTATCCGGATCTTACCGTCGCCGAGAACATCCGGTTCTTCGCCGATCTCTTCGGTGTCGAGGCCGCCGAACGGAAGACACGGGAAGAACGGCTAATGGAGTTCAGCGGTCTCGGTCCGTTTCGGAAACGGCGCGCGGGGGATCTTTCCGGCGGGATGAAGCAGAAGCTCGCTCTTTCGTGCACACTCATTCACACCCCGGAGGTGCTCGTGCTCGACGAGCCGACGACCGGCGTCGATGTGGTGAGCCGGGCCGAGTTCTGGGAGATTCTCGACGGTCTCGCGCGAGAGGGGATCGCGCTCCTCGTGAGCACTCCGTACATGGACGAAGCCGCGCGCTTCCGGCGCGTCGTGCTTCTCCACCGCGGGCGAGTGATCGCCGAAGGAGCTCCGCGGGAGGTGGCGCGCCGCTCCGGAAGAAGGCTCTTGGAGATCCGGGGACCCGACACGGTGCGCGCGTGGCGTCTTCTTCGCGAAGAAGGTCCGCCGGGAATCGAGGCGCTTCGCTTCGGAGACCGCGTGCATGTCGCGCACGAGTCGGACGAGGAAGAACTCTCCGTTCGGCGCGCGCTCGCCGATCACGAAGTCGGCATCGAGCGCGCGTCGCCCGGCATCGAGGATGCCTTCGTCGCACTCATGGGAGGCAAGGAGCCCGGGACGGCATGAGCGAATCGGCAAGAGGGAAGGGGACGTCCCCGGAAAGAACGGCGCGCGGGTTCCTGAACGGACCCGCGCTCGCCGCCCGCGATCTCACGCGCCGCTTCGGAGTGTTCACCGCGGTCGATCGGATCTCGGTCGAGGTCGCGCGCGGGGAGATCTTCGGGTTTCTCGGGGCGAACGGCGCCGGAAAGACGACCGCCATCCGAATGTTCTGCGGACTCCTCGAACCGTCCGGTGGAGAAGCTTGGGTTGACGGTCTTTCGATCGCGGCCGACGCGGAGACGATCAAGCGGCGCATCGGCTACATGAGCCAGAAGTTCAGTCTGTACGACGATCTCACGGTGGAAGAGAACCTGCGGTTCAGCGGCGGCATCTACGGATTGCGGAGAGAGGAAGTCGACGAGCGTGCGGCCCGCTTGTTCGAACGACTCGGTCTCCGGGAGGCGAGACGGCGTCTCACGGGTTCGCTCCCGCTCGGCTACAAGCAACGGCTCGCGCTCGGCGCAGCCGCGCTCCACGAGCCGCGCGTCCTCTTTCTCGACGAGCCGACCGGCGGCGTCGATCCGGTCGCGCGCCGCGAGTTCTGGGATCTGATCTACGAGACGGCCGATTCGGGGACCACGATCTTCGTCACGACGCATTACATGGACGAGGCGGAATACTGCACGCGCGTCTCGATCATGGTGGAGGGGAGGATCGTCGCGCTCGGCTCGCCGAAGGAGCTCAAGGAGAAGGCGGGCGTCTCCACGATGGAGGAGGTCTTTCTCGAGGCGGTGCGGCGATGAAACGCGCTCTCTCCATCGCGCGCAAGGAAACGGACCATATCCTTCGCGATCGGCGGAGCCTCGCGGTCGCGATCGTGATGCCGATCGCGATGCTTCTCCTTTATGGGTACGGGATCAGCACGGAGCTTCGCGATCTCCCGGTCGGGATCCTCGACGAGGACCGCTCGCCGGCGAGCCGCGATCTCGTGGAACGGATGATCTCGAGCGGCTTCATCGTGGACGCCGGAAGGCTCGACTCGCGCGATGCGATCGAGCCCGGCTTCCGCAAGGGAAAGTGGCGCGCCGTCCTCACCATCGGCGCGGGATTCTCGGATTCCTTGATCCGTGAATCGGTCGGACGCGTTCAGGTCCTCGTCGACGGATCGGACGCGACGACCGCCGCGACGGTGGATAACTACCTGAAAGCGGTCCTCGCGCTCGCGGGGGCTCCGCCGGGGGAGTCGGGGAGGAGTTTCCAGAACCTCCCAATCGCCGGGCGCACGCGGATCCTCTTCAATCCGGAGCTCGAGAGCGCGAACTTCATCGTACCGGGTCTCGCGGCGATCATCCTCGTCATGATCGGAGCGCTTCTCACGAGCATCGCGATCGCGAGAGAAAGGGAGACGGGAACGATGGAGCAGATTCTGACGACGCCGGTCGGCCCGCGCGAGATCATCGTCGGCAAGGTGCTCCCCTACCTCGTAATCGCCTATCTCGACGCGGCGCTCGTGGTCGGAGCGGGGCACCTCGTGTTCGGAGTTCCGATGAACGGCTCGTGGATCGCGCTCGCCGCGTACAGTCTGCTCTATCTTCTTGTCGCGCTCTCTCTCGGGCTTCTCATCTCATCGCTCGCCCACACACAAAGGGTCGCGATGATGGCCGCGCTCACAGCGACGCTTCTCCCCACGCTCCTTCTCTCGGGGTTCGTCTTCCCGCGGAGTAGCATGCCCGCACCGCTCCAGTGGATCGGACAGATCGTCCCCGCGACCTACTACCTCACGGTGATCCGCGGCATCATGTTGAAGGGGAGAACCTGGTTCCCGGTCGAGGGGGCCGTGCTGGCGGGCATGGCCGTTCTCATTCTCGGCGCGGCCGCTGCGCGCTTTCGAACGAGGCTCGAATGACGAGACCGGCGTTCCTTCGCCCCGTCGCGCATCTCGTTCGGAAGGAGTTTCTTCAAGTATTCCGCGATCCGGCTCTTCTTCGCATGATTCTCCTCCTTCCGGTCGTTCAGCTCTTCGTGTTCGGCTACGCGGCGAACACCGATCTCAAGAACGTGCGTCTTTCGGTTCTCGACGAGAGCCGGAGCCGCGAGAGTAGGCGTCTCGTCGAGGCCTTCTACCAATCGAGCGTGTTCATTCCGGGTCCCGAGCCGTCCCGGCCGGACGAGATCGAGAAGCTGCTCGCCGAGGGAAAGGCGGAGATCGGGATTCGCATCCCGGCCGGATACGCGAGAGATCTCGACGAAGGCAAGCAAGCGATCGTCGGCGTTCTCGTGGACGGTGTGAACAGCAGTTCCGCCGGCCGCGCGCAAGGCTACGCGGAGCAGATCTTGCTCCGCGAGGCCGCCCGTGTCGCCGAGGCCGATCGCGGATCCGCCGCGCCGGTCGAGGGACGCTCCCGCATCGAGGGGGAGACTCGCTTCTTCTACAACCCCGAGCTCGAGAGCCGGTACTACATGGTTCCCGGGATCGTCGTTCTCATCATCACGATCATCTCGTCGATGCTCACCGGAGTCGCCGTCGTTCGAGAAAGGGAGACGGGAACGCTCGAACAGCTTCTCGTGAGCCCTCTCTCCCCCGCCCAGCTGATCGCGGGGAAGACGATCCCTTTCGCGATCCTCGCGTTCGCCGATCTCGCTTTCGCCGCGACGATCGCCGTGCTATGGTTTCGCATCCCCCTCGAGGGGTCGGTGCTTCTTCTCGCGTTCGTCGCGCTTCTCTTTCTTCTCGTTACGTTGGGCGGCGGCCTTCTCGCCTCCACCGTTTCGGCGACGCAGCAGCAGGCGATGTTCACGCTCTGGTTCTTTCTCGTTTTCGGAATTCTGCTCTCCGGGTTCTTCTACCCGATCGAGAACATGCCGCGCGCGATTCAATACCTGACGTACTTGAACCCGCTCCGCTACATGATGAGCATGGTGCGCGGGATTTTTCTACGCGGGGCGGCGCTTCCGGACGTTTGGCCCGATCTTTGGAGACTCTCTCTGATCGGGATCGCGATGTTCTCCCTCGCCGTTCTCCGGTTTCGCAAACGCGCCCGCTGACCGGAAGCGCCTAATGCGCGATCGGTCGAACCTCGACGCCGAGACGATCGAAGAGAAAACAGTAGACGTCGACCGCCCTCTCCTCCCTCTGCGAAAGCGACCCTCCTCCATGCCCGGACTTCATCGAGACGCGAAGGAGAACCGGGCTCGGACTTCCGGCGGCCTGGAGACGCGCGGTCATCTTGAAGGGCTGCCACGGCTCCACGCGCGGATCGTTGATCCCCGTGAGCGAGAGAACGGCCGGGTACGGGACGCCGTCCTGGATTCGGTGAAGCGGCGAGTAGTCGAGCATCCCGAGAAACTCGGTCTCGTTCTTCACGGTCCCGAACTCGGTGATGTTGAACTCGCCGTTCGGAGAGAACTCCGAACGGATCGCGTCCGCGATGCCGACGTGGGAAACGACGACGGCGGCGACGTCCGGATGGAGCGCGATCGTTCCGTAGACGAGAAGACCGCCGGCGCTCCCCCCTTCGAGGGCGAGGCGGTCCGGCGATGTGAATCCCTCTTCCGCGAGGAAGCGCGCCGCGGATGCGAGGTCCTCCATCGAGCGTCTCTTCTTCTCCCGGTTGGCGGCGCGGTGCCATTCGTCTCCGTACTCGCCGCCGCCGCGAACGCACGCGGTCGCGCTGATTCCTCCCTGTTCGGTCCAAACGATGCGAGTCGCTCGGAAACCGGGCCTCTGGCTGATCCCGTAGCTTCCGTACGCGCCGAGAAGAAGAGGCGCTCCCGTCGAGCGGCGTCCTCTTCCGGTAGACGAGATCGATCGGGATCTTCACGCCGTCGTCGGCAATCGCGAACACGCGGCGAACCTCGTGATCGCCGAAGTCGGCGGGCGAGGTCGAGACGAGAGCGGTCGCCCGCGGCTCCGTCCATGCAAGGTCGCATGTGAACCACGCCGGGGGATCGACGTAGCTCTCGCGCCGCACGAGAACGCGGTCCCCTTCCCACCGCGCGAGGCCGGACACGGAGACGACGTCTCCGAACGGAACGACGCCGAGGTCGCGCCCCTCGAGATCGTAAACGCGAAGGCGAGTCGGGCCGCCGATCATCTCGATCACCCAAAGGCGCGAGGCGGTCGGCGCGAACGACTGGATCACCCCTTCGCCCTCCGGCACGACGATCTCGGCCCGCGAGAGATCGGGGAGGTCGGGGAGATCGGTTGAGAGACGAAGGATTTTCCGACGGGGCGCCTTTGCGGGAGAGGAGATAGAGGGCGCCGTCCGCTCCGAACCGAGCCTGTTCGATCCCATCCTCGAGCCGAGCGAAACGGACCCAGCTCCCGTCCTCGCGAAGAAGCCAGTATTCATGCTCGCCGCCGTCCCCGTCGCTCACGCGCGCGAGGATCTTCTTCCCGTCGATGCTCGAGGCGAAGGCGATCTCCGCGATCTTGGGGAAGCTCTCCCCGAGAACGTAGCGGTCTTCCGAGACGTCGGTCCCGAGACGGTGCCGCCAGATCTGCTGGTAGAAGGGCAGATCCTCCTCCGGGCGTTCGCCGGGGTAGGGATAGCGCGTGTAGTAGATCGTGTCTTCCGAGGCGGTCCACGCGGCGTCTCCTCCCGCGGTTCCGCCGTTCACGCGCGGGATCTCGTCGGGGAGCCGCTCGCCGGTGTCGACGCGATAGACGAAGAGCGTGCCGTCCTCCGTCCCGTGCTCCGAGAGCGACACCGCCACGTAGCGGCCGGTCGGCGAGGGCTCGAAGAAGTCGATCGAGACTCCCCCCTCCGGATCGATCGCGTTCGGATCGACGAGAATCCGCTCATCGTTTGCTTCGTCGAGAGATTCGAGCACAACGAGGAACGGCTGCTGCTTGGGCGGCTGTCTCTTGATCGCGAAGGTCACGCCGCCGCGGCGGACGATGCCGTAGTACGACGGTGTCTGGGCGCGCATGAGCTCCTTCACGCGTTCGGCGATCGCCTCTCTCGCGGGATGCGATTCGAGGCGGCGCGCGGCGTGGTCGTCTTGGGCTCGGACCCACGCGAGGACTTCCGGATCGGCGAGGTTCTCCATGTACCGATAGTCGTCGACCACGTCGACTCCCCAATACCGATCGATCACGGGGCGCGCGGGCGCGAGAGGAGGCGGCGCGATCGTCTCGGACGCAAAGGACGCGGCCGGCGAGAGGACGAGCATGAGAATCAAACGAAGGGCGGTCTTCGTTCGGTGCGGTCTCATCGAGCGGCCCCTTCTTTCGTTTAGTCGGGACGCTTCGACCGGGGACACGAAGGCGCGGGACGCCACGAACCATTCTAGCCCGTCCCGGCGATTCGGGGGAGATCTGCGATTCGGCGGCGCCGATGAACCCCGTATCCGTGTGCATCAAAACACGTTGCGCTCCGTCCTGGACCTCCCGCAGGGCCTGATTTCGCGGGCCGGTTCCCCGGACGGCCGTGATACAATCGCCGGAAACGTCCGGTCCGCGAGGCGTCCAACCCAAGAGCAGGAGCCGATCCATGGAACAACCGAAAGCATCGTTCTGGCGGCAGGTCCGTGCCTTTCCCGCGAACTTCTGGTTCGCCAACTTCATGGAGATCTTCGAGAGGCTCGCGTTCTTCGGCGTGCGTGCGATCGCGCCGCTCTATCTCGTCGCGTCGGCGGAGCGGAACGGGCTCGGCCTCAGCTTCCAGGAGAAGGGCGACATCTACATGTGGTGGGCGCTTCTCCAGTGCCTCATCCCGATGGTCTCCGGCGGGTACACCGAGCGTTACGGCTATCGGAAGAGCCTCGTCGTTGCTTTTGTTCTCAACATTCTCGGCTACATCGGGATGGCGCAATCGAAAACGCTCGCCGATGCGTTTTCGGCCCGCGGTTGGGAAGGCGCCAACTACGGCGTGTTCCTGATCGCCGCGTGCTTCGTTGCGACGGGAACCGCGATTTTCAAGCCGGCCGTGCACGGGACGATCGCGAAGACGACGACCAAGGAGACCTCGTCGATGGGTTGGGGGTTGTTCTACTGGGTCGTCAACATCGGCGGCGCGCTCGCCCCGATGTGCGCGGCGCCTCTCCGCGGCGAGATCAACTGGCACGTTGTCTTCTATGCCGCCGCAGCGGTGACCGCGTTCAACTTCCTTCCCGCGTTTCTTCTCTATCGCGAACCGGAAAAGGTCCCCTCGAAGGAAGGAGAGAAGGGACCTGTCGGTGTGTTCGTTTCCTCGATCGGGACGGTCTTCAAGGATCTGCGCCTCGTTGCGTTCCTTCTCATCTTCTCCTGCTTCTGGCTGATGTTCATGCAGCTCTGGGATCTCCTCCCGAACTTCGTGGAGGAATGGGTAGACACGTCGGACGTCGCGGGCGTCTTCGGCGCGGTAAGCGGTAGCTGGCTCCTTTCGGACGGCCAGGTGAAACCTGAGATGATCATCAACATCAACCCGTGGTCGATCATCCTCCTTGTGATCCCGCTCTCCTGGCTGATCGGGCGGATCAACAAGGTGGTCGCGATGGTGATCGGGATGATCGTCTCGCTGGTAGGCTTCGTCGCGTGCGGATCGACGATGATCGGTTGGCTCGTTTGTCTCATGCTTCTCGTCTTCTCGATCGGCGAGATGATGTGCAGCCCGACGTTCAGCGCGTACGTGGGGCTGATCGCGCCTCCGGACAAGAAGGCGCTCTACATGGGCTACTCGAACATCCCGTTCGCGATCGGCTGGGCCGCGGGGAACGGCATCGGCGGGCGGATGTACGAGGCGATGTCGAGCAAGTTCGATCTGGCGAGGCGTCTTCTCGTCGATCGATTCGGGTTGGCGCGCGAGGCGGCCGAGGGGCTCGAGAACTCGGAAGTGCTCGGCGCGCTCGCCGCGAAGATGAACGGCGGCGCGGGCGCCACGATCGACGAGGCGACGCGTCTTCTCTGGAGCACCTACCAGCCCTGGAAGGTCTGGTACTACCTCGGCGCGTTCGGGCTCGCCGGCACGATCGGGATGCTCCTCTTCTATTTCGCGACGCGGAGATCGATCCAGGAGTCCGCGCGGGAATAGCCAAGGCGGGTCAGATCAGGGCGTCGTCCATCGGGCCGATGCGAACGATGTCGATCCGGTCGATCTCGGCGACGCCGAGCTTCCATCGGGTTTCGGCGACGCGGACGTGCTTCGCGGATGTTCCTCCGCGCGGCGGCTTCTCGAAGAACGCTTTGCGCTTCTCCTCCAGAAGCTTCACGCCGAGCGCATCGAGGGCGACCGGATCGGTTCCGACGAGGAGACCGTTGTACGCCCACACATGCGCCGGATCGAAGTGGTGCGGCCCGATTCCGTAGAAGAGAGGCGTGAGAGCGACGAGCACGTTGAGCCGCGTCTTCCCCTCGCAGACCGGTTCTTTCCAGATCCCGGCGAGGTCGGCGCACGAGTCGCCGTGCCACTTCCACGGTTCCCGCACGAACATGACATAGTTCTTGATGCATCCGCCGATCCCCGACCAGTGGTGCGTCCGGATCGGGCGGATGTTGACGAGCGCCGTCGAGCGGAGAAAGACCGGGTCGTCGAGAACGCGCCGATCGCCGGTCGAGATGTTCTCCTCGCGGATCCCGATCTCGATCGCTCGCCCGCGAATCGCCTCCTCGAGCGGGCGCGGCGTGGGGAGCGAGGACCAGACGTTCGTCTTGATCCCGAGCACATCCTCGGGCGAGAGAAACGCGCGCCAGGCCGCCTCGGAGCTCTCAGCGTTCGCGAGAGCAGCGACCGCGTCGTCCAACATCCTTGTTACAACTTCCGCGTCGACGGTTCCGTCCGGACGCGTCGCGGAAGGATCGCGAACGAGGACGGCGCGCGCTCTCTCCGGCGGCGAACCGGTCTCCGCCAGAAGATGCTCGGCGGCCGGGAGCGCGAGGGCGAAAGCGGCGGCGCCGGAAGCCCCCGTTCTCAGGAAATCTCTTCTTGTGTAAATCTTCTCTTTCACTTCTCGCGTTCCTCCAGCAGGCTTCGGGCCGCGGCGAGATGCTCCTTCGCGCTCGCCGCGTCGGGCGCGTCGAACACGGCGACAAGATAGCGCCCCTCGCGCGCGGATCCCGCGAACGACCCGTCCTCGATCGCTGCAACCTCGTTCCGGTGCGATTCCGGAAGGAAGTGCTCAATGAACTGCTCGCGGGCGAACGCCGCTTCCGCCTCGCCGGGGTAGCGAACGACGAGAAGGAGAAGCCCGCCGTTCCCAGCGGCGTATTCGGCCATCGCCGCGTCGGTCTGTTCCCCGAGTCCGAGGATGTTCTCATCGGAAACGAAATAGTGTTGGTTGAGATCGGTGTGCTTGTGGAAGTAGCGGATCGATCCGGAATCGAGGCCCGATTCCGGAAGGCGCGAAAGAAGGTCGGGGAGCGGTCCGTCCTCGGCCGCGCGCGCGGCGATCGCTTTCCCGATCTCGAAGACCGCCTCGTGCGACGCGGGTCCTTCGCGGTCGGTCCAGATCGTCGCGAAGAGACGGTTCCTCCAGAACAGAAGATAGCCGGATCGGTATTCGGATCCCTGCCCGATCCCCGCTTCTTCTCCCGAACGGTTCCGCGAGAAGACGCCAAACGCTTCGGCCGAGCTCCCCATGTCGTAGAGCTCGATGGAGATGGTGTCCTCGGCGGGACCGGGAACGCGCTGCACGAGAAGCGCGCGGAAATCGTAGGAGAGATAGATCTCCGCGGCTCCGTTCATGTACCGGAAGATCGTCTCCCGATCGTAGAGGGCGCCGGCGTCGGCGTTTTCGTCGATCGTCTCCGGAAGAAGCGCGCGAAGATCCAGGATCGATTCCTCCCGCCGCGGGTCTCTAGCCGCGGGACGAGTCAAGAGCAAGATGCCGGCGGCCGCCGCACAAACGATTCGAAACACGATCGGTGTCTTCATCGATGGTTGCCGCGACGCCGTCTCGCGGGTCTCCTACGCAGCGCCGCGTCTTATCATCCGCGGCGCGAGACCGAAGGGGATCCTTCGCTCATCGTACCTTGAACGAGATCGGCGCGCAAGGGATCGGCGCGGGGCAGGGAGCAAGCGCGGTCCCGATCGCGGGGGTTAAAGTTTGTGCATCAAGCGATTGTGTCCGCGCGGATCTCGGACGAGCCGCCCGCGCGGAAAGGGGGCGCGTCTTTCGCGCTCGAGAGAGGAAGCGGCGGGCGGAAGGGCGGGGGAGGCCGGCCGCCCGGGCCGATCTCCGCACGGGGGCGCGCCGCGCGAAGAAGATTACTCCTTGAAAAGAAACAAGTTACGCCCCGCGGTTCCCGCGATCGGCCTCGAGAAAAAAAAGCGCTCCGCCCGTTTTTGGCTTGTCCCCTTCGGCTGAATCAGTTGCTACAATACTCAGTCTTGATTGGCACAGGGAAGGATGGGGCCGCGGCCGATCCTCGCGGACAAGGGCCGTTCGGGAATAGGCTCCCCGCGGGAGATCCGCGAGCCCCGGAGTAACCCGAATCCATCAGGGGGTGAGACAAAAATCCCAAGGCGGGCGTCGCGCGGGTTGGTCTTCACGCGCGACAGTGCCCGCGCAAAGCCTGGCTGTGATGGCGACGCGCATCGCGCGGTCGTCCAACAGGAGAGTGAGATGAAGACTCACGTCGGAGGTCACGGAATCCGATCCGGACGGAGCTCGCATTCCGCCGGAAGCCACGTCCTTCTCGACTTCGGCGGCGTGCCTCGCGAGATCTGCGAGGACGACGCGTTCCTCCTCGATCTGATCCGAAAAGCTTCGATCGAATCGGGATCGACGGTGATCAACTCGTGCCGGTATCGGTTCGGGCACAACTCGCCTTCGGGCTGCACCGCGTTCGTCATGCTGGACGAGAGCCACGTTTCGATTCACACCTATGCCGAGCGCGGTCTCGTGGCCGCCGACGTCTTCACCTGCGGGCCGACAAGCGAGGAGAAGACGGACTTGATCGTGACCAGGCTGAAGAGCGCCCTGCCCCACACCGAAGTCCGTGACATCCGCCTCCCGAGGTTCGCCCCGATCGCGGAGACCGCTTCGGTTCCGGGAGGTGACGGTTGAAGCGCCGGCTGCACGACGGCCGGGAAGACGGTCTCGATCCCCTCGAAACGCTCGACTTGCGGAAGACGGAGAGCTTCTCCGATCTCCTCGCGCGCATGTCGAAGACCGCGTTCGGCGGGAGAGCGCTCGGGGAGGCGTACCACGTCTTCCGCGAGATGGCCGGCGATCCTTCCTGTTTGATCGTCGTCACCGTTTCCGGAGCGATGACGATCGCGAAGATGGGCAAGGTTCTCTGCGACATGATCGACGAGGGCCTCGCGCACATCGTCGTCAGCACCGGAGCGCTGATGGCCCACGGGCTCTCCGAGGCGATCGGGGGCGTCCACTACAAACACGACGAGACCAAGGACGACGTCGAGCTCTTCGAGAAGGGCTACAACCGCGTCTACGACACGCTGGAGATGGAGGCGAACCTATGCGCCGCGGAGCGCCTCGTCTCCGAGGTCCTGGACCGCCACGACTGGTCCCGCCCGACGTCGTCGCACGAGTTCAACCGGGAGATCGGGCGACGTCTCTTCGAGCTCGGGCAGATGCCGAGCATCCTCGGCAACGCGTACGCGAAGGGAGTTCCGGTGTACGTCCCGGCTTTCACCGATTCCGAGCTCGGCCTCGACGTCGCGACCCACGCGATGAAGAAGTCAATGGAGGCGCGCGGATCGAGCGGTACCGACGTTCTCTTTTCGGAAGCCCCGCCCTTCAACCCGTTCTTGGATCTTTTCGATTACACGCGAAGAATCCTGGCGGCTAAGACGGTCGGCATCTTCACGATCGGCGGGGGCGTGCCGCGGAACTGGGCTCAGCAAGTCGGCCCCTTCGTCGACATCACCAACATGCGCCTCGGGACGGAGATCTCGCAGCCGCGCTTCCGCTACGGGATCCGCATCTGTCCCGAGCCGACGCACTGGGGCGGGCTCTCCGGCTGCACGTACCGGGAAGGCGTCTCGTGGGGGAAGTTCGTTCCTCGCGAAGAGGGAGGACGTTTCGCCGAGGTGTACTGCGACGCCACGATCGCATGGCCGATTCTCGTTCGCGCCCTACTCGAAACGAAACGATGAGCGAAGGCCACACCGTCCGCTTTCTGGATCTTCCTCCCTGCCCGATCGAGAAGGCCGAGGTCGTCATCCTTTCTCTTCCTTTCGAGAAGACCGTGAGCTACGGACGCGGCGCGGCGACCGGTCCCCAGGCAATTCTCGATGCGAGCCGGCAGATCGAGCTGTTCGACGAGGAAACGGAGATCGACTTCGACAGGGGACCGCGCATCCACACGGCCGAGGCGGTCGAGCCGGGCGAGCGGTCGGTCGAGGGCTATCTCGCGGATGTCGCGCGCCGCACGAGCGCTCTTCGGGATCGTTTCGTTCTTTCTCTCGGCGGGGAGCACACGGTCACGTACGGCGCGGCGCGCGGTCTCGTCCCTTCCCTTCGCGATCTCACGATCGTCCAGATCGATGCGCACGCGGACCTCATCGACGCTCTCGAAGGGAACAGATGGTCGCACGGCACCGTGATGCGGCGTCTATGGGACGAGGGATGCCGGATCGTCTCGATCGGCGTGCGAAGCCTCTCGCGCGAGGAGTTCGATCTCGCGCGAAAAGGAGATCGCATCCGCGTCTTCTTCGCCCACCGCCTCGAAGAAGAGTGGCGGGACGCGATTCAGCTTCTTCTCGCGCTCGAGGGGCCGGTCTATCTTTCGCTCGACGTGGACGGCCTCGATCCGGCGGTTCTCCCGAGCACCGGCACGCCGCAGCCGGGCGGTCTCTCCTGGAAGCAGGCGACGGCGATTCTCGAGGCGACGGCGCGCGCGCCGAAGGCTCGGTTCATCGGAGCGGACATCGTCGAGTACGTGGCGAGCCCGAACCCTCCGGGTTCGGACCTCACGGCGGCGAAGCTCGCGACGCGTCTTCTCGCGTATCGAGAGTCGGCTCGCCGCACGGGGCGGCCTTCACCGGACGCTGGCGCGTAGTTTCGTCTACGCGTTCTTGCGCGCCTTGCCTCCGGGCGCGGTGTTTTTGCGCGCGGCGTCGTTCGCCTCTGCCTGCAGGGATTCGAGGAGTTGCTCGGCCTCCCTCCGCACGAGGTACGCCCGATCCCACTCGAAGTTCTCGTCCTTCCCGAGAATGAGATTGCAGGTTCTCTCGAGCGCGACGCGTTCCTCTTCGGTGAGATGTCCGTGCAGTGCGAGCTTCCCGAGGCTCCTCACCGCCTTCGCCCGAATTCCCGGGTGCAGATCGGCGAGGTTCTTCCGAAGCCGATCGACCGTGCGTGCGCGCGTCGACTTCGGGATCTTCCCCGCCGGGATCGCCTCGGCGAACTTGCCGAGCGCCCGCACGGCGGTGTCGCGGAGATCGGCGTCTCTCGAGCGCGCGGATTCCAGCGCGAGCGGGACCGCGCGAACAACCTCCGGAGCTTCGATCTTTCCGAGGGCGTACAGAACGAACGATCGAAGCTCGGCGTTCTTGTGGGCCCGATACGTTCGGATGAGCGGCTCGACGGCCGCGACACCCATCTCGCCCAAGGATTTCGCGGCGACCATCTGCGCCTTGACGTCGCCGGAGGCGAGTTCCTTTACGAGTAGAGGAATCACATCCGGTCCGAGACGCGCGACCGCAACCGCGGCTTCGTCGAGGAGAGGAGCGAGATCCGGCCGGTCGAGCGGATCGATATAGAAGAGAGTCGAGAGCACGTCGAACAAGGACTTGATCGTCTTCTTGTCCGCTCGCGGGGCCGTCTTCTTCGCGAGGGCGAGACCCTTGCGGATGTCCGAAGCCTTCATCCCGGCCAGGAGTTTTGCGATCGTTTCGTGCGTTCCCTTGCTCATGGCGACTCCCTCATGGCGGGTTCGGCGCCCGCCCTCCGCTCGTGCCCTCGATCGATCTTCGGCTTCCGATTGTAACCCGAGCGGCCGGCTCTGTCGCGCGGCTTCGGCGGGTTCCTGCGAAAGGCGGGCGGAGCCGATCAGCGGGCTTCCGGCGGATCATCGAGGAAGTCGACCGCGCCGGTCTCCAGCGAGTAAACGGCCCCCGCGACGACAAGCCGGTCGTCTTTCATCATGCTTCGGAGCGCGCTCGAGCCCTGTCGCAGTCGGAGAACCGACGCGCGCACGTTTTCCCGAACCGCCCGCCGCGCGAGCGCGTCCGGATCGAGCCCCGGCTCCTCGGCGAGCAGCCCCTCCACCGTCGGGCGGATGCGGTCGATGATCGCGCGCAGGTTCTCCGAAGGCGGCTCCCTCCGCGACCGTACCGTCTCCACGGTTTCCCGAACCGCTCCGCAACGCGTGTGTCCAAGGACGACGACGAGACGAGTTCCGAAGCGCTCCGCGGCGAACTCGATACTGCCGATCTGGGAAGGGCCGGCGATGTTTCCGGCGACGCGAACGACGAAGAGATCGCCCGGTCCCTGATCGAAGACGATTTCGACCGGCGCTCGCGAATCGGAGCAGGCGAGAACCGCGGCGATCGGACTCTGTCCCTCGACGAGCGCGTTCCAACGGATCGATCCGATGTGCGCAGCAGCGCCGCGATTTCCGGAGACGAAGCGGCGGTTTCCTTCCCGCAACCGTTCGAGCGCTTCTTGTGCGGAGACGGTCATGTGTCCTCGCTCCTCGGCGGGGGGGGCGGGCGCTCGATCGCGGGCGACCTCACGCCCCGCGTTCCCGCATGAGACCGATGACGAGCCGCCCGCGTCCGGTCTAGCTGTTGGGGCGAGCCCCCACGCGGATCCGGTTCGGCCGGACCTCGGTCACCTCGATCGTCGCGGGACGAGGGATGTCGTCACCGCCGACGAGGAAGGTGTGAATCCCGGGTTGCAGCGACAGGACGGAAAGACGCACGGCGGCTCTCTCGATTTCCGCGCGTAGGAGGTGGCGTCGCTCTCCGACGAACGTCACCTCGACCTCCCGCGGCTCCACGTTGTCGATGATCATGCCGGCCGGAACGTCCGTGAGCACGATCGGCAAGGATCGCGTGATCGTGATCTCCACCGAGCCCGCGGAAAAGACGAGCCAGAGAAGAACCGCGATGCCGAGCGCGAACGCGGTTTCGAGCCACCGCGTCCCCATCCGTTTCCATGCCGGGGCGGCGGCGCCGGCCGGGCGCGTTGTCTCCTGAAGGAAGTTCCGGAGTTCTCTGTGCACGTCCTTGCGCTCCGCAAGTGTGCGGAGGGTCCCGTCTCTCGCCAGGGAAACCGTCCCGCGTTCCTCGGAGACCACCACCGTCAGCGAGTCCGTCCGTTCGGAGAGGCAGAGCGCGGCGGCATGGCGCGTGCCTCTCGTTCCGAGCTGCTCCTGGTTGCCGGAGAGGGGAAGGCGCGCCCCGAACAGGCGCACACGGTCCCCCTCGACGAGAATCGCGCCGTCGTGCCCGGGCGAATGCTTGTCGAACAGGCTGAGAAGAAGAGGCTCGCTCGCGAGCGCGTCGAGCGGCACGCCCCCTTCGAGGTGGCGATCGACCGGTTCCTTTCCGGGGAAGACGAAGAGCGCGCCCGTCTTTCTCTCCGCCAGGTGGACGATCGAACGCGCGACGACCTCGATGGAGTCCGGCGGCGGCGGCGGCCGCTTCCTTCGCATCGAAAGGACCGCGATCTGCTCGAAGAAGCGCCGAATCTCGTCCTGAAAGACCACGATCACGACGATCACGAACGCCGCGAAGAACGCCTCGAGGATCGTCGCCGTTACGTGGAGCCCGAGGAATCGTGCCAGGAGATCGACCCCGCCCAAGATCGAAAGGCCGATGAGGGCAAGCCGCGCGCGCGTCCGTCGTAACCAGGTGATGCCGATCCAAATGAGAAACGCGACGACGCCGATATCGACGATGTCCCCGAGACGAATCCCCCCGTGCCAACCAAACATGGTCTTGCCGCTCCTCTCGAGCATCCGGATAGTCAACAGTTTGCCCCGGCCGGCGGGAAGTTGCAAGCGCGTGAAGCCCCCGCGGCCGGTTGACTCAGCCCGTCCCGGATCCGATAATCGGCGAAGACTGGCGGTTCGCGGACCTTCCCGGTCGGAACGTACGGGGTTCATCGGCGGATCGACGTGAAGAAGATCGCGAAAACACTCCTTGTGGCCGCCGAGCTCGGCCTCTTTCTCCTGGTGATTCAGCGCCGGTTTCAGGTGGAGAGCCCGGCCTTCGTCCGGATCGTCGAGCTCGCGATCGCCGGCTTCTTGATCCACGCATTCCTCCCGCGGCGGCTTCGCTTGTCCTTCTTCCTTCTCCTTTCGCTCGCGGGCATCCTTCTCGTGTTCGGAGTCCGGGACGGGTTGGGGGTGATCGGCATCGGGCTCGCGCTCGTCGGGCTCTGCCATCTTCCCGTCCGTTTCTCGGCGTGAGTCGCTCTTGTTCTTGTCGCCGGCGCGGGGCTCGCCTTCCTTCGCGCGAGCCCGGGACATCCCGCGATCTCACAAGCCGTCTGGCCGATTCTCGGCGCGATGTTCATGTTCCGGCTCATCGTCTACCTGTACGACCTTCGCCACGAGAAGAAGCCGGCCCCCGCCGCGCAACGGCTCTCGTACTTCTTCCTCCTCCCGAACGTGTGCTTCCCGCTCTTTCCGGTGGTGGACTACAAGACGTTCGTCGGAACCTACTATGACCAGGACGAGCACCGGATCTATCAGAGGGGAGCGCAGTGGATGTTCCGCGGCCTCACCCATCTCGTTCTCTATCGACTGATCTACTACTACGTCACGCTCCCGCCGAACGAGATCGTGAACATCGGCAGCCTCGGGCGGTTTCTCGTCTCGAACTACCTCTTGTATCTCCGGATCTCGGGCCAGTTTCACATAATCGTCGGGATGCTCTGCCTTTTCGGTTTCGACCTCCCGCGTACGAACAACCGGTATCTCCTCGCGTCGAGCTTCAGCGACTACTGGCGGCGGATCAACATCTACTGGAAAGACTTCATGGTCAAAGTTTTCTACTTCCCCGCCTACTTTCGCCTGCGCGGGCTTGCTCCGACGCCAAGACTTCTCCTCGCGACCGCCTACGTGTTCCTCGCCACCTGGCTTCTTCATTCGTACCAGTGGTTCTGGATCCGCGGGTCGTTCCCGGTGGCCGGCCCGGACATCGTGTTCTGGGGGGCTCTCGGCGTTCTCGTGGCCGCGAACTCGCTCCGAGAGATGAAAGGAGGCCGCGGCTCATTGGCGGGGGATCGCGCGTGTTCGATGCGCGAGGCGTTCTTCCTCGCGCTCCGCGTTCTCGGGATGTTCGTCGCGGTGTGCGTTCTCTGGTCGCTCTGGACGAGCAGGACTCTCTCCGATTGGATCTCCCTCTGGACGCTCCCGGAGGAAGGCCTGTGGGAGGAGACAGGAACCGCGCTCGGCCTTCTCGCGCTTCTCCTCGCCGCGGGCACGTTGGCGCGCTACGCGGTCGGCCGCGGATGGCGTCTCGGCATCTCCGGCGATTCGCTCTCGTTCGCGAGGTCCGCGGGCGTCACGACGGCCGCTCTCGTGCTCATCCTCGTCGTGGGGCATCGATCGATCTACTCGCATTTCGGCGCGACAGCCGCCGACGCCATCTATCCCCTCCGCAAACCTCGTCTTTCGCGCGGGGACGTCGCTCTTCTCCAGAGAGGCTACTACGAGAACCTGCTCGGGGCGGATCGGGTGAGCTCCCAGCTTTGGGAGGTCTATATGAAGGAGCCGGCGGATTGGCAGGGGGGACCCGGAGGTGATGTATATCGAGCGGGGCGACTTCCTCGGCCGCGAGCTGAAGCCCCTCGCGGAGTTCACGGCGAAGCGATTTCCCGTGCGTATCAATAGTTTAGGCATGAGGGACAAGGAGTACGCTGCGGAGAAGCCCGCGGAAACGGTTCGCTTGGCAATTCTCGGCACGTCGTATGTCGTAGGGCTCGGCGTCCCGGTCGACGGGACGTTCGAGGCTCTCGCCGAAGAGCGGATGAACCGGGAGAAGACGCCCGAGACGGGCGTTCGGTACGAAATCCTCAACATGGGTGTGGGAGGGTATCGCATGGTTCATCGCCTCCAGGCGATGGAGGAGAAGGCATTCCGCCTCGATCCGGACGCGATCCTCTTCACCGTGCACGAGACCGACCCGGCGAACCTCAGGGATCTCTCGGACGCAGCCCGGAAGAAGGTCACGATCCACTATCCTGATTTGGCCGAGATGGTCCGACAAGCGGGTGTGGACGAAAGCACGCCGGAAGCGGTGGCCGAACGGCGCTTGAAGCCGATCGGTTACGAGATTACCTCTTGGACGTACCGCGAGGTCGTGCGGAAGTGCCGGGGGCGCGGAATCGCGCCGTTCTGGCTCTTTCTTCCGACGACCGAGGAGCATTTCCCGGCGGACGTCTATCGGAAGCTCCGCGGTTTCGCGGAGGAAGCCGGCTTCGAGATCCTGGATCTCGCCGGGGTGTACGAAGGCCGCGACGTACGCTCGCTTCGTCTCGGGGACTGGGATCATCACCTGAACGCCGAAGGCCACCGACTCGTCGCCGACCGGCTGTACGAGGCGCTCGTCGAGAACGGGACCGTGTTCGCCGGAGGCGGAGCGACGAGCGGCGCATTGCCGGGGGCGCGAGAACCTGAGGAGTAGAACGGAGGATCATCGATCGTGGATGAAGGGATCAAGCGAACCATCAAAGAGTACATTCTCAAGGAATTTCTCCCCGGGGAGAGGCCGGACGCGCTCGGCGATTCGACGCCACTCGTGTCGGGCGGGATCCTCGACTCGATCGCCACGCTGAAGCTCGTGGCGTTCCTGGAAGAGCGGTACGAGATCCGGCTCGAGGCGCACGAGGCGAGCGCGGAGAACCTGAACACGATCGAGGAGATCGCACGGCGCGTGCAGTCGAAGAAGGGATAAGAAGAATGGCGGCAGGCGGGATCTTGCACGCGTATCTCGAGGAGGCGGCGAGGCGTTTCTCGGATCGGCGCGCGGTGGAAGAGACGGACGGACGCTCCCATTCTTATGGAGAGCTCGCGGCCCTTTCCGATCGGGTGCGCGACCGTCTGGTCCGCTGGGGAGTCCGTAAGGGGGACCGCGTCGGCTTCTACACGCACAAGTCGATCGACGCGGTCGCGATGCTCAACGGGATTCTGAAAGCGGGGGCGGCGTACGTGCCGGTCGATCCCAGCGCGCCCGCTTCGAGGAACGCGTTCGTCCTCGCCGACTGCGCGGTTCGGGTCGCCGCGGTCGAAGAGATCTTTGCGGAGAGCTTCCGCGCGGAGACGGCGAAGATCGGGAAGACCGTCCCCCGTCTTCTCCTTCTCGGGCGCGTGGGGGGCGGGGAGGCTCTCCGCGAGGCGCTCGATCGCGAGGATCGGACCGACCCCGCGCCCCGGGCCGAGACGGTTCGTCCGGATCCCGAGGACCTCGCCTACATCCTCTACACATCCGGCTCGACCGGCAAGCCGAAGGGGGTCGCGCTCTCCCACCGGCACGCGGCGAGCTTCGTGGATTGGTGCTCCGAGACCTTCGAGCCTCGCGAAACCGACCGCTTCTCATCTCATGCGCCGTTTCATTTCGATCTCTCGATTCACGACATCCATGTCTCCTTGAAGCACGGGGCGGCCCTCGTCCTCTTCGGCGAGGCGGTCGGGAAGGATCCCGGGAGCCTCGCTTCCCTGATCGCCGAGAAGAGGATCTCGATCTGGTACTCGACGCCGTCGATCCTCACGCTTCTCGTCCAGTACTGCGGCCTCGAGAAGCTCGAGGTTCCGGCCCTTCGCTTGGTTCTCTTCGCCGGCGAAGTTTTTCCCATCAAGCATCTTCGGACGATCAAGACGCTCTGGCCCCGCCCGTGCTACGCGAACCTTTACGGGCCGACGGAAACGAACGTGTGTACCTGGTACGAGATCCCGCGCGAGATACCCGCCGATCGAACCGAGCCCTATCCGATCGGGAAAGCCTGTTCGCACTGCCGGACGAAGGTGGTGGATCCCGATGGGAAGGACGTGCCGCCGGGGAACGAAGGGGAGCTCGTCGTGGCGGGTCCGGCTGTCCTCAGCGAGTACTGGAACCTCCCGGAGCAGACCTCCCGCGCCTTCCTTGTCGATGGCTCGGGGGAGCGCTGGTACAAGACCGGCGATCTCGTGATCGAGGAGGCGAACGGAGATTACGCCTTCCTCGGGCGGCGCGATCGGATGGTCAAGCGGCGCGACTACCGGGTCGAGCTCGGCGAGATCGAGGCGGGGCTCTACAAGCATCCGGCGATCGAGGAAGCGGCCGCGATCGGAGCGGAGGACGAGGAGTCCGGCGTGCGGATTCTCGTCTTCCTGAAGTGCGCGGGAAGCGAGCGGCCCTCGATCGTCGAGCTCAAACGCTTCAGCGCCGAGAACCTCCCCCGCTACATGATCCCGGACGAATTCCGCTTCGTCGACGTGATCCCCAAGACATCGACCGACAAGATCGACTATCAAAGACTGAAGGAGATGAAGGCATGAACTTCTCCTTGACGGAGGAGCAGAAGACGCTCCGCGAGAGCATCGTCCGCTTCGCCCGCAACGAGCTGAACGAGGATGTCGTCGAGCGGGACAGAACCCAGACCTTCCGGCGCGATCTCTGGACGAAGTGCGGGGAGATGGGGATTCTCGGGCTCCCGATTCCGGAGGAGTACGGGGGGAGCGGGCTCGACCCGTTCTCGACGGCGATCGCGCTCGAAGCTCTCGGATACGGATGCGGCGACGCGGGCCTCGTCTTCTCGATCTCCGCGCATCTTCTTCCGTGCGTCGTGCCGATCGGGATGTTCGGGGCGGAAGAGCAGAAACGGCGCCTTCTCCCCGATCTCTGCGGGGGGAAGAGGATCGCCGCGAACGCGATGACCGGGCCGGGCACCGGCTCGGACGCGTTCGGAATGAAGAAGCGCGCCGTGCGGGATGGAAAGGGCTTTCGTCTCACCGGGACCAAGATGTTCTGTTCGAACGGCCCGATCGCCGATCTCGCGGTCGTCTTCGCCGTGACCGATCCGGAGAAGGGCTATCACGGCGGGATCACAACCTTTCTCGTCGAGAAGGAGACCGAGGGGTTCCGGGCGAGCCAGAAGTTCGAAAAGATGGGACTCCGCACCTCGCCGATCGGCGAGCTCGTCCTCGAGAACGCGTTCGTCTCGGAAGATGCGGTTCTGGGCGGCGTCGGCGGCGGGGCGGCGGTCTTCGCCCACTCGATGGACTGGGAGAGAATCCTCCTCTTCGCGACGCATGTCGGGACGATGGAGCGGCTTCTCGAAAAGGCGGTCGAGTACGCGAGGACCCGCACCCAGTTCGGCCAACCGATCGGGAAGTTTCAGGCGGTCGCGCACAAGATCGCCGACATGAAGGTGCGCCTCGAAGCAGCCCGTCTTCTCGTCTATCGCTCGGCCTGGAAGCTCGGCGAGAAGAAATCGGTGTCGATGGACGCGTCGATCACGAAGCTCTTCGTCAGCGAATCGCTCCTCGAGACCGCTCTCGACACGGTGCAGGTGTTGGGCGGCTACGGGTTCATGACCGAGTACGAGGTCGAGCGCGCGCTTCGCGACGCGATCGGGAGCACGATCTACTCCGGCACTTCCGAGATGCAGCGGAACATCATCGCCCGCTGGCTCGGGCTGTAGTTCGGGGGGCACCGGGTCCCCCTTCGCGCGCGCCGGACACTTTCCCCTTCGGATCCTGCTTTCACGATCGTGCTGGCCATCCGACGGGACGTGCGGTATGCTCATTCCCCGAGACCGACGGGAGTAGCCGAAGGCCGTGACGGCGCGAGAGGCAGCATGATCGAAGGACTCGAGAAACGCGCGGGAGAATTCTTCGGCCACCCCAAGGGGCTTTTCGTCCTCTTCTTCTCCGAGCTTTGGGAGCGCTTCAGCTTCTACGGGATGCGCGCGCTCCTCGTCCTCTACATGACGAAGGCGCTCCAGTACGCGGACGAGCGGGCCTACGGCATCTACGGCGCGTACGTCGGCTTCGTCTACGCGACCCCCCTCATCGGCGGCATGCTCGCCGACCGCTTTCTAGGAGCGCGGCGCGCGATCGTCATCGGCGGGATCCTGATGGCGTTCGGCCATTTCTCGATGGCGATCGAGCACCCGGTCTTCTTCTTCGGCGCGATGGCGCTCATCATCGCGGGGAACGGCTTCTTCAAGCCGAACATCTCGACCCTCGTCGGCTCGCTCTACAAGAGAGGGGACGCGCGCCGCGACGGCGCCTTCACGATCTTTTATATGGGAATCAATATCGGGGCGGGGCTCGCGCCGCTCCTTTGCGGCTACTTCGGCGAGAGGCTCGGCTGGCACTGGGGCTTCACGCTCGCCGGAGTCGGGATGCTCGTCGGGCTCTCGGTCTTTCTATGGGGTCAGCATCTGATCGGCGAGTTCGGCCGCCCGCCGCGGCCGGAGGCGCTCCGCGAGAAGCTCGCCGGAATCCCGAAACCGTTCGTTCTCTACGCCGCGATCCTTCTCTTCGTCCCGTTCGCCGCGTACATGCTGACGAGGCCCGCGTGGGTGCAGACCGGCGTCTACGCGATCGCCCCGCTCTTCGTCCTCTATGTCGTCTTCGAGGCGCTTCGAAGCAGCCCGGAGGAGAGGGGGAGGCTCTTCGTGATCCTCGTCCTCATCCTCTTCTCGATGCTCTTCTGGGCGAGCTTCGAGCAGGCGGGAAGCTCGATGAACATCTTCACCGACCGCCACGTCGATCGGCACGTCTTCGGATGGGAAGTCCCGACGACCTGGTTCCAGGCGGTGAACCCGGCGTTCATCATTCTGCTCGCGATTCCGTTCAGCACGCTTTGGGTTCGGCTCGGGCGCGCGGGAAGGAACCCCTCCTCGCCGGTCAAGTTCGGGTTTGGGCTTCTTCAGCTCGCGCTCGGGTTCATCGCGATGGTGGTCGCGGCGAGCCGCGCGAGCGACAACGGCTCCTCGCATCTCTTCTGGCTCGTG
>VGIW01000024.1 GCA_016867715.1 Candidatus Eisenbacteria bacterium
GGAGAAGCCCACGGCGCGGGCGGGAGCGTCCACTCCCTTGGCGGCCGGCCGGGGAACCGGGTCCGCGTCCCTCGTGGAAGCCGTTGCGGCGGGCGCGGATCCTCGACGCGGTCCGGCCGTTCGGTCGGGCACGCGCCTTGCACGGCGGGGGTGCGGGGAAAGGAGGGCGCCGTGGGAATGAGGTTGCTCGGGCTCCTCGCCGTTCTGGCGGTCGCCGGAGGCTCGGGAGCCGCGCTCGGTTCGCACGCGGTCGACTCGTCGGGAACGCTCACGGTGGCCGTCGACACCACGGGCGGCTGGAGACGGGCCCTCGCGGGAGACACGGTCGTGGTTCCGGTCCGCGCGATCGGACGTTGGGCAAGGGGGGACGTGCTGGCGGTCCGGTGGAGCGCCCGCGGGGAGGAGGTCGGGAGCTTTCCGCTTCCGCCGCTCACGGGAGAAGACTCGGTCCTCTATCGAATCCCCGTCGCGCTCCCCTATGTGGAGGGGGAGGAGGAGTCGCTCGCGGTCGAAGCGCGAAGGGACTCGTCGCGAGGGGGTCTTCTGGCGAGGACGGTCGTTCCGATCGGGCCGACCACGGCGGGCGAGCCGTTCGCGATTCCGATCGATCCCGGACCGGCGGAGGGGATCGACCTTTGCTACCCGTTTCTTCTTGTGCGCGAGGCGGACGGCTTTCGCCTCTTCGATCTCGGGAGCGGTACCGAGGTCGAGGGGGCGGCGCGGAGCGGGCGCGATGCTTCACTCGGCAAAGGTTTCGCCCTCTACGAACGTCGGGGGCGGATCCACCGGCTCGAGATTGCGAGCGGGACGTCGCGGCCGATCTCCGATCCGAACTTTCCCGGGGCGCACCCAGCAGCGGGCGATTCCCTCTCCGCCTGGTTCCGAAGCTGCTGCGGGACGTTCGGAGAGATCTTCCTGCTCCCGGCTCAAGGCGAGGCGTTCTCCTTTCCGCTCGGGTTTCCTGCTTCCGGGCGCCCCTCGGTCCGCGCCGGACGGGCGGCGTGGCTCGAGAGCGACGGGGAGACGTGGGCGGTCTGGACGGCGAATCTCGCGACGCGCGGGCGCGCCCTCGTCCATCGGTCCGACGATTCGCTCCTCGCCCCTTCGGTCGGCTCCGAGGGGATCGCCTTTGCCGCACGGCGGGGAACCCAATGGGTGTTGCTTCTTCACCGCTTCGCCGAGGGGACGATCGACACGATCGCGGGCGGCGGGAGAGACCTACGCGATCCCGCCTTCGGGAGCGGGTTTCTCGCGTGGAGCGAGGAAGCGGGCGGGGAGCGGGATCTTCGCGGGCGGCGGCTCGCGGACGGCCGGGCGTTTCCGATCTCGCTCGCGCCGGGAAGACAGGGTCCCTTCGCCCTCGATGATTCCCTCGCCGTCTGGTTGGAGGAACGGGGGGAGGAGAGTGGGCTTCGCGGGCTCCGGATCCGCCTTCCGGTGGGACCCTCTCCCATCCTCCGGCTTCGGTTCCATCGCGCGCGTTTCGTTCGCGACCGGGTCCTTCTCGAGTGGAGCGTCGAGGGGCCCGTGGACCGGGCGCCGTACTCCGCCTTTCGCGACGACGGCGATTCGGGCGCCGGCGGCGTACTGGTCGCCCGCGGCGCTCTCGACGGTCCCGGCTACTACTTCTGCGAGGATCGAACGCTCCCCGCAGCGGGAGAGCGGCAGCGGGTTCGGTACTCCCTCTCGGTCGAGGTCCCTGGGGGACCTCTCCATTTCGGGCCCGTTGCCGTCCTCCTTCCGGATCGCTACGGCGCGCTCTCGATCGAACCGGAGGGTCCAAACCCGACGGCGGGGCCGGTTCGCTTCGCGATCGAGGTCCCCGTTGCGGTCGAGGGGATGGAGGCGGCGTTCTGCGTATACGACTGCGGCGGAAGAAGGATCCGCGATGTCGTGGCAGGCCGCCTGCGATCGGGGAGGGCGTCCGTCGTTTGGGACCGGAGGACCGAAAGCGGAAGGGAGGCGGCGGCCGGTGTCTACTTCCTTCGCTTCCGAGTGGGCTCCGCGTACACGGAGACGAAGAAGGTGATTCTTCTTCCATCCGGATAGCCGCGGATGGACGCCGCGCCGCGACGAGGAGAGCACCTCGTCGATCGGGAGTCAGTGTCCCGCGCCCGGCGCGTCATTCCTTCGAGACTGAAGTTTTTCGAGCTCGAGGCGCGCGGGGGTGAAGGCGGGGTTTTCGCGAAGGGCGTTCCGGAAAGCCCCCTCGGCCTCCGCGAGGCGCCCGGCGCGGGCGAAGAACGACCCCTGATTCCAGTAGACGAGATGGAGGCTCCCGGATCCTTTCCCCTCCTCGATCGCGCGCTCGAACGCTCTCTCCGCCCCCGCGAGATCCCCGCGGTCGGCGAGGAAGGTGGCGATCTCGGTCTCCTGTTTGACGAAGCCGCGGTACGCGAAGGGCTGCGCGCGCCCGAAGAGCCAGACCGCGACGAGGAGAAGGGCGGCGAGAGCGGCGCGCCGGAGGGCGCGGGCGCGGAGCATCTCGAGAAACCCGAGAAACCCGTGCGCGGCGAGGGGGAGAAGACCGACGACGATCGGGAGGCGGTAGCGCGCGGTCACGTAGAGGACGAGGAGCGAGAGGAGGTACGCGATCACGAATAGGTGAAGAAACCCGGTTCTTCTCCAATTGCGCGCGGAGAGCGCGAAGCCGAGAAGCGCGAAGGGAGAGATCCATAGGAACGAGGGAAGAAAGCCGCGGAAGATCCAGGAGACCCGCGCGAAGTACTTCTGGTCGTAGTTGTCCGGAACTTCGTAGCCGTTCCAGACGAGCCGGAACTTCCGCCCGATGAGGTGCGCCTCTTCCGCCGGATGCGCGCGCGCGAACGCGAGCGCCTTCCCAATCCAGAAGCTGGAGACTTCGGAGGGCTTCATCGGGCGCCCCGTTTCCCGCTCGGCGAAACGGGCGGCGTCCTCCTCCTCATGCTCCGGAACCGTGCGGATGTCGAAGGGGGGCGTGTGGATCCCGGTCGCGCGCGGGTTGTTCCCGACGTACACGTTGATCCCCGCGTCCGATTCGACGAGGACCCAGTCCCCTCCGACGACGCGGTTTCGGATCGTGACCGGAAGGATCGCGAGGCCGATTCCGAGAAGAAAGACGCCGGCGCGGGCGGCGGAGGCGCGCGCGAGGGGGCGCGGCTCTCGGAGGAGGAGCCACGCCGCGAGAAAGGGGACCCCGAAGAGGAGATTTCCGCGACCCGTGACGGCGATCCCGAAGAGAAGCCCCGCGAGGGCGATGCGAGCGAGGTTCTTTTCCCGAGCGGCGATCGCAAGCGCGAGGAGGGAAGCGGCGAGAAAGAAGATCTCGGCCACCGACTTCAGGATCATGAGGTCCATGAAGAGAAGGGGGGTGTAGAGGGCGGCGAGAAGCCCCGCGATGATGCCGCGCCGCAGAGAAAACACTTGAGATGTGAGCAAAAACAGGAAGACGCACGTGAGGGATCCGAGGACCGATTGGAGGATGCGGACGAGGAGGAGATCCCTGCCGAAGAGGGCGTAGAGCCCGCCGAGCATGTACGCGTAGAGGGGAGCCTGGTAGTAGACGCGCTCCCCCCAGAAATCGCCGGCCGCGATCTTCTGCGCCCAGCGGTCGTAGGAAGCCGGGTCGATCAGGAGGTTGTCGAAATAGGGGGAGGCGCGGAAGTCGCTGAGAAAGAGGAGCCGCGTCGCGAGCGCGACGATGAAGACGGCGAGCGCGGCGGCGATCTTTTCTCGATTCCGCATCGACTTCCCCCGAAGAACAGGAGGAACATAGCGAGTGGAGCTTCACGCGTCAATTCCGGCGGTTCCCCGCCGAAGGCGGCCGAGGCCCGCGGAAGAGGAAGAGGGGACGCGGATCGAGGTGCGCGCGCCCGCGGAAGAACACCCGCGGGTCGGACCGCGAGTTCGCCGTTCCCGGAAATCGCGCGGCGGTCCGACATCCGAACACGATGCTCGCCCGCGTTCTCTCTAGCGCGCTGATCGGGGTCGATGCGTACCGCGTGACGGTGGAAGCGGATCTCGGGGGCGGGCTCCCGGCGTTCTCGGTCGTCGGGCTCCCGGACGCGACGGTTCGCGAGTCGAGGGAACGGGTCGCGGCGGCGGTGAAGAACTCGGGTTTTCACTTCCCCGCGCGGCGGATCACCGTGAACCTCGCCCCGGCCGGCATCCGCAAGGAAGGCGCGCTCTTCGATCTTCCGATCGCGCTCGGGATTCTCGTCTCGTCGGAGCAGATCGACCCGTTCGGATCGGACGGGGTTCTCGCGGTCGGCGAGCTTTCGCTGAACGGGAACCTTCGGCCGGTGCGCGGCGTCCTCTCGATGGCGATGCTCGCCCGCCGGCTCCGCATCGGAGCGATTCTCCTCCCTCCGGAGAACGCGGAAGAGGCGTCGATCGTCGAGGGGATCGGGGTCTATCCGGTCCCCTCGCTCCGCGAGGCGATCGAGCATCTCCGCGCGCCGGAGAAAGCCTCTCCCTACCTTCCGACCGGCGGATCCGAGGACGGTTCGAGCCCCTTTCTCGACCTCGAGGATGTCCGCGGGCAGGAGCAGGCGCGCCGGGCGGTCGAGATCGCCGCGGCGGGCGGACACAACTTGCTCTTCATCGGGCCGCCCGGCTCCGGAAAGACGATGATCGCACGGAGAATCCCCTCGATCCTTCCGGAGCTGACCCGAGAGGAATCGCTTGATGTCACAAGAATCTATTCGGTCGCGGGGCTTCTCTCGGCCGGCTCGTCGCTCGTCCGGAGGAGGCCGTTTCGCGCGCCGCATCACTCGACGTCCGATGCCGGACTCGTCGGCGGGGGCGCGTATCCCCGTCCGGGAGAGGCGTCGCTCGCGCACCACGGCGTCCTCTTCCTCGACGAGCTCCCCGAGTTCAAGAAGAACGTGCTCGAGCTTCTTCGCCAGCCGCTCGAGGAGGGGAGCGTCCGCATTGCCCGCGCGGCCGTCTCTCTCGTCTTTCCTTCCGCCTTCATGCTCGCCGCGGCCATGAACCCCTGTCCATGCGGCTATTGGGGAGATCCGCGCTGCACATGCACGCCGGGGGAGATCCAGCGGTACGCGAGCCGGGTGTCGGGGCCGCTTCTCGATCGGATCGACATTCATGTCGAGGTGCCGCGGGTCGCCTACAACGATCTCGCCTCGATCGCCCCGGGGGAGCCGTCGCGGGCGGTGCGGGAGCGGGTCGAACGCGCCCGGATGGTTCAACAGTCAAGGTTCGCGTCGATTCCCGGCGTGTTCACGAACGCGCGGATGGAATCCCGCGAGCTCCGGCGCTTCGCGTCGCCTGACGAAGAAGGACGCCGCCTCCTCCGCGCGGCGATGGAGAAGCTCGGTCTCTCGGCCCGCGCGCACGACCGGATCCTTCGCGTATCAAGAACCATCGCGGATCTCGTTGGAAGCGAGCACATCCGCGCCCCGCATCTCGCCGAGGCGATCCAATATCGCTCGCTGGATCGACCGCGCTGGAGGGAGGGGGGATGAGGATCGGTCAGGAGGCAACGTGTTCAGTTTTAGGAGGTTGTTTCGTTGCGGCAAGGTGCTTGACTTTCGTACACAATAGTTGCACGATTGTGCCGAAAAGTGGCAGGGAGGCACGGTCGTGGTCGAATGGCTCTTCCCGAGGACCCGGTGGATGATCCTGAGGGAGTTCTTTTCCCGGCCGGTACGGGAGCTGCATGTCAGCGAGTTGATCCGTTTGGCCGGTGGCGGCAGTGCCGCTGTCCAGAGGGAGCTTCGTCAATTCACGGAGGCGGGGCTCCTGATCCGAACGCGTGTCGGCAATCAGGTGCGCTATCGCGCGAATCCGAACCACGCCCTCTACCCGGAACTCCGATCCCTCGTTCTGAAGACCGTGGGTCTGGTCGATGTCTTGCGGGAGAGTCTCGAGGGGATCCCTGGAATCGATGTCGCCTTCGTCTGCGGAAGCATCGCGAAAGGCGAAGACCGGACGGACAGCGACATCGACTTCGTCGTGATCGGCGGGGTGTCCCTCAGGAAGCTGGTCGGCTCGCTCGCGCCTGCGCAGCAGAAGCTGAAATGGGAAATCAACCCGACGTTGTACCGGCCGGGGGAGTACAGGGAGAAGCTCGCCGCGCGAAACCACTTCCTCGAACAAGTTGTGAAGGGTCGCAAGCTGTTCGTGGTGGGGGAGGAGAGTGACCTTCAGCGATTGGCTGAGTGATCGCTGAGACGAGATCGTCCCTGAGGCCACAAGTTGGGAGGAGATCGGCCATCTCCTCGCCGTGGTGGATCGGGAGCTCGGTGATTCGGAGAGCGCCCGTTCGTTGGATGGAAGATTCGTTCATGCCTGCTGGGCGTGTCTGACCGTGGCGCGGACGGCGCTCCGAGCGTGCGGATACCGGTTGCGCTCCGTCGCCGGCCACGTACGCACGATCGAGTCGCTGGAGCACACGATGGATGTCGATCGGGAGAATCTAGGGCAGCTCCGAACATTCCGGGCTAAGAGGGCACGCGCCGATTACGAGATGACCGACACCGTCACCCAAGCAGACCTCGGTGAAGCCCGCCGGCTCGCCCGTAATCTTGCAGAGAGACTCCGTGCTTGGCTGCGCGACGAACACCCGGACCTGCTCCGCTGATCCACAAGCGGGCGGAGATGGTGCTACCGGACCGAAACAGTTGACGGTCCAAGTTGCGGAACTACCCCGGTGCCTTCACGAACGCGCGGATAGAATCGCGCGAGCTCCGCCGCTTCGCGGCACCCGACGACGATGGGCGGAAGCTCCTCCGCGCGGCGATGGAGAAGCTCGGCCTCTCGGCGCGCGCGCACGACCGGATTTTCCGCGTGGCGCGCACCCTCGCCGACCTCGACTCGAGCGACGCTGTCCGCGCCCCGCACCTCGCCGAGGCGATCCAATATCGATCTCTCGATCGACCGCGGTAGAGGGACGGTGGATGAGGGGAGAATCCTCTTTCGGGGACGTAGTTCCGCTGTTTCCGTTTCTAAGTCCCCGCGGTGTCTCACGGCTCTTCCGCAATCGTCGTTTCTCACCCACCCGCTCATGGAGCGCACATGCCGAGTCAGCCTCGAATCGACATTCCTGGTTTGCTTCACCACGTTCGCGTCCGCGGGATCGAGTGTGGCCTCCTGTTCCGGTCCGACGGCGATCGGGAAGACTTCTTGGATCGTCTCAGGGCTGTCTGCGAGGAGGATGCCGCGTTCGTCTACGCTTGGTGCCTAACCTTGATCCGACAGAAACTCGACCGGTGTCTTCCCGGCCGGGGCCCGGGGCGAGGGGGTGCCGGCAGAGACACCCCGAGCGCCGGGCTCACGACACGGTGCCGGGCCGGCAAGGCCCGGCGCGCTCGGGAACTCGCCGGTTCACCCCCTCGCCCCGTGCCCCGGCGGCCCTGCAAGGAGCACACTTCTGACGGATTGAGGTTAACCGAGTGACCCCTTCTGCTACATAGGATCTAATGCCCAATCACGTCCACCTCGCTATCCGCGCGGGCACACAACCCCTCTCGAGGATCATGCAGCGTCTCTTGACCGGGTACGCAATTCGGTTCAACAAGACGCATCTGAGAGTGGGCCATCTCTTCGAGAACCGCTACCGCTCGAAGGTGGTCGATGAGGAGCCGTACCTGCTCGCTTTGGTCCGATACATTCATCCGAACCCCGTGCGTGCCGGCATCGTGCCCGACCTCGCCGGGCTCGAGTCGTACCCATGGAGCGGCCACGGCACACTCGTGGGGAAGGTCGAGCGCTCCTGGCAGGATACGGAGGCGGTGTTGTCTCGGTTCGGGAGCAGGGTCGGGCCCGCACGCGAGCGCCTCGAAGGTTTCATGCGATCGGATGCGGCGCGAGCGGACGTCAAGACGTTTGCTGGCGGCGGGACTTTGAACGCCGAGGAGGATCGGCGGGGTCGTTCGAGGACAGGAACGGGATCGAATAAAGTCCGTGACAATCGGATCCTGGGCGAAGGGCGATTCGTGGTGTCCATACTCGGGCAAGCGGAAGAGGAGGCACGGGAGAGATCCCTTCCGGTAGAAGAACGCATGAGAGAGTTCGAGGAGATTCTGAACACAATCCCGGCCACCTACGGACTCTCCATCTCAGAAATCACTGGCGGCGGGCGACGAAGGAGCGTCCTGCAAACGCGGAGTATCGCCTGCCACTTGGCGGTCCACAAACTGGGCCCTTCGGTAGCCGCTCTATCCCGCGAACTCCGTGTCTCGCCGTCCAGCGTCCTTCGGGCCGCGGAGCGAGGTGCGACGATGCTCGACCGGTCGGCCCTGAAAGAGGAAGATCCGCGCTGAACCGAACGTACGGAACTACATCCCCGAGGGCTACCTCCTTCCCCACTTGACGAAGAGCGCCGGGACAACGACGAGGTTCAGAAAGGTCGCCGAGAGAAGCCCTCCGAGAATCACGATCGCCATGGGAGACTCGAGCTCCGAGCCGGGCTTGTCGCCGGCGAGCGCGAGAGGTACAAGCGCAAGGCCGGTCGTCAGGGCCGTCATGAGGATCGGGCTCAGGCGTTCCAAAGAACCCTGCACAACCGCCTGGTGGAGAGGAAGATGCTCCTCGTCGATCAGGTGATTGTAGTGGGACACCATCAGGATTCCATTCCGCACGGCGATTCCGAACAACGTGATGAACCCGACGAGGGAAGCGATCGAGATCACGTCGGCGGTGAAGAAGATACTCACGATCCCACCGATCAGCGCGAGGGGGAGGTTCACCATGACGAGGATCGCCTGCCGGAAGTTTCCGAACTCGAGATAGAGGATGACGAGAATGGCGACGATCGAAAAGACGCTGAGGAGCGTCACCGTCCGACTCGCCCTCTCCTCGCTCTCGAACTGTCCTCCGTACTCGACGAAGTAGTCCTGGGGCAAGTCGACACGGTTCTCGATCCTCTCGCGAATCTGCTCGACGGTGCCACGCAGATCCCGTCCCGCTACATTCGCCTGAATGACGATCTTCCGCATGACGTTCTCTCTGCTGATGTAGTTCGGTCCCCGGTCGACCCGAATGTCCGCGACCCGTTCCAGGGGCACGGGCCCTCCGACGGGCGTGTCGATGAGGGCCTTCCGGACCGACTCGAGATCGTTTCGATACAGGGGGGCGTACCGAACCAGGAGATCGTGCCGGTGTTCGCCTTCGTAGATCTGAGACGTTCGGGCTCCCAGAAAGGCGACGTCGATCAGCTCGTCTATGTCGGATGAGCGAAGTCCGTACATGGCCATTCGCTCCCGGTCGGCTTGGATCCGGACCTGAGGAACATCGGTCTGCTGATCGACGAATAGATCGACGAGGCCGTCGATCTGTTCCATCTCGGCGCGAATCCTCTCGGCATACGTGCGGAGCTGATAGAGGTCGGGTCCGAACAGTTTCACGGCGATCGCGGCACGCGTGCCGGAGAGCATGTGATCGATCCGGTGGGAGATCGGCTGGCCGATCGTGATGTTCATCCCGGGAACGATCGCCAGATCTTCCCGTAGCTCCGCCAGAAGCTCCTGCTTCGAAGTGCGGGAGAGGTCGACCTGAACCTCGAGTTCGTGAGCATGCGAGCCCAAGGAGTGTTCGTCGAGTTCGGTGCGCCCGGTCCGGCGGGCGGTGGAGACAACAGCCTCGTGGGAGAGGAGGATCTCTTCGACCATGCCGCCCAGATGATCCGACTCCTCGAGGGAAGTGCCGGGGAGTGTCGCCAGAGAGATGTTCAGGGTGCCCTCGTTGAACTCGGGGAGGAAGGTCCTTCCGAAGAAGGGGAGAGCGACGAGAGAGGCGACCACGAGGACGGCGGAGGCCCCGATGATGCCGCCCTGGTGCTTCAAGAAGTAGCGCAGGCTCGGCTCATAGACCGCCTTGAGCTTCCGAACCGTCCAACTCTCTCCGCGGTCCTTTCGCGCCGAGACGTTCCGGAGAAGAAGGGAGCTGAGCGCAGGAGTCACGGTAACGGCGACGAGCAGCGATGCGAGGATCGAGACCACGTAGGCGAATCCGAGAGGTTTCAGCATGCGTCCTTCGACACCGCTCAGAATGAAGAGCGGGATGAAGACGACGACGACGATGAAGGTCGCCATGGCGATCGGCGATCGGACTTCGCTCGACGCGGCGGCCACGACCGTTCCGAAGGGACGGCGTGCGGACTCCGGCTGCTCGGCGTTCTGGCGCACGCGACGGTACACGTTCTCCACGTAGATGATCGCGTCGTCCACGAGAACACCGATGGCGATCGCCATCCCTCCGAGGGTCATCGTGTTCACCGAGAACCCCAGCATGCGAAGGACGAGAAAGGCGACGACAAGGGAGAGGGGAATGGCGAGAACCGAGATCACCGTGGTCCGCACATTGAGAAGAAAGAGAAACAGAACCAGAGTGACGAGAATCGCCCCGTCGCGGAGCGCCTTGACCACGTTGTCCATCGCGACCTCGATGAAGTCGGCCTGTCGGAAGATGTCGGTGTGCAAGGTGATGTCGGCCGGGAGCCCGCTTCGGAGGTTCTGAAGGATATCCAGTATCCGCCCGGTCAGGGCGAGGGTGTTCGCTTCGGGTTGCTTGGCAATCACCAGAAGAACGCCGTCCCGGTTGCTGATCGAGGCGGTGCCGAGGCGGAACGCGGGGGCGATCGTCACCTGGGAGATGTCCTTCACGAGGACGGGGACGCCGTTCTCGACGGTGATGACCGTGCTCTCGATATCGGCGACGCTTCGGACGCGCCCGAGTCCTCGGATGAGGTACTCCTGGCCCGACTCGACGAGGATTCCGCCGGTGGCGTTGATGTTCGATTCCGCAACGGCCTCCCGGACCTTGTGAAGAGTGAGACCCCTCGCGGCGATCTTGTACGGATCGACGCCGACCTCGTACTGCTGGCGTTCGCCGCCGTAGACGAGGACCTGGGAAACGCCCGGGACCGACTGGATCCGCCGTGCGATGGTGAAGTCCGCGAGCGTGCGGAGTTCCATCGGAGAGGTCGTTTCGGATGTGAGCCCGACCAGCATGATCTCGCCCATGATCGAGGTGATGGGCGCCAGCACCGGCTGGTCCACGCCCTCGGGAAGCGTGTTGCGGACGGTGTTGAGCTTCTCGCCGACGATTTGGCGCGCCACGTAGATGTCGGTTCCCCAATCGAACTCGACCCATGTGGTAGAGAGTCCCTGGATCGAGTTCGAGCGCACGCGCCGGACTCCGGAGGCTCCGTTCACCGCCGTCTCGATCGGGAAGGTCACGAGATTCTCGACCTCCTCGGCCGCCATGCCGTGGGCCTCGGTCAAGATCGTGACGGTCGGTGCCGTGAGATCGGGAAAGACGTCGATGGGCATATCGAGGGTGACGATCGTGCCGACCACGAGTGTGGCAAGCGCTGCGAGGAGCACGATGAGTCTGTTGCGCAGACTGGTCTGCATCAGCTTGTCCAACATGATTCCGTCTTCCTTTCCGCCGGTCTGCGCTAATGCGCGTGCCCGTGACCGATTGCGGCCGAGGTGGACGCCAGCTTGACGAAATACCCTCCTCGCGTGACGACTCGCTCGCCGGGGCGTATCCCGTCCTCGATGCCCACCCATCCGGCATCGTGCGGTCCTTTGGTCACGGGACGCTTCTCGAACGACTCGCCGCCTGTCTGCACGAAGACAACATCCAGCCCACCGTCTTCGAACAGGGCGCTTCTTGGAACAGCCACCGCCCATCTTCCGTCGCTCGCATACAGCTCGATCGGAGTCGATTCGTGGATGGTGAGACGGCCGTCTCGGTTGACCACTTGGAGGAGAACGGGAATCGTTCGGGTGACCGGGTCTAGGGACGCGCCGGTCGTGAGGACCTTCATGTCCTCTTCCGGAATCGTCCAGCCGCCGGATTCGCCGTCCGCGTTGACGTAAGCCCCGACGGGGCGCCCGAGACCGCGGAAGTCGCTCTCGTAGACGTTCACTCGGAGCCAAACGAGCGCGGGATCCACGATCGCCATCAGCTTCTCTCCAGCCCTCACGCGCTGTCCCGCACGAACGGCCCAGTCGATGATCTTCCCGCTGATGGGTGCCTCGAGGGTGAGGACGTCGGGTCCGCCGCCGCCTGCGAGCCGGTCGTGGCCCGCCCGGCTCACGAGGAAGGCGTTGCGGGCGAGCTCGAGCTCCCTCTCCGAGATCGCCTCTCTCTCGCGAAGGCGCTGGGCCCGTTCATAGTCCCGCTCGGCCTGCTCGAAGGCGAGGCGGGCCGAGGCCCACCCCTCCCCTTGCACGGGGGGGGCGATCGAAGCGAGAGGATCCCCTCGTCGGACGACGGCTCCGGGAAGCGCCCATCGGCCGTTCTCGGGAGCGCGGATGACCCCATCGACGGGAGCGACGATCTCCGCATAGGCGTCCGGGCTCGGGAGAACTTCACCGATCGCCCATACGGCCCGCTTGACCTCTCGCATTTCCGCATCCGCGGTGGCGAAGGGCACCTTCCACTGCTGCTCTTTCAGGAAGGTGATCTCGTCGAAGCCGCTCTCGTCTTCCGGGGACGGGATACCTGCTCGGTCACGGAAGACGCGAAAGTCGTCGATCGTGAAGGTGGCCGGCGACTCGAGTCCTCGGTACGTCAGGGTGAAGGCGTACTCGCCCTCCTCGGGAAGGTTCACCGTAGGAGCGAAGATCCCCTCTCGAAGGAGTTCCTCCTCCACGAACTCGTGCTTCTTCCCGTGAGCCGATTCGAATCGAAGTGCCACGCTTCCTGCCCGAACCGGTTGGAATCGATCGAGAACGGTGAGATGGATGATGAAGCGTCCGGATTCGCCGGCGACGAGGACGGGGTACTCCATGAAGAGCTCCATCTCGTCCGTCCATTGGGTAACCGCCACGGTAGGCGCTTCTCCCGAGTGCCCATGATCGTCGTGGGTCGCCTGGTCGTGGGCGTGGCCGCCGTCCGAATGATCATGGGATTCATCCGCGTGGTCGGAAGAACAGGAGACGAACCCCGCAAGCGCAAGCCCGAGCGACCAAGCGTAAAGGAGTTTCGGAAATCGCATGTCTGCTCTCCTATGATTCGAAGGAGACCAGGTCGGTCCCCGTGAGCGACTCGAGACGGAAGAGGTTCGCGTAGTAGGAGCCGAGCAGGTCGTAGTAATCCTCAAGACCCGCGACCTCGATCTGAATCGCGTTCAGCAGCGCATCGAGCGAAAGGACGCCCTCTTCGTAGGCGTACACGAGATCGGCCGCGACGCTCGGCTTCCTTTCCAGACGGTCGGCGATCGACGAGAGGAGATCGCGGGTCTGCTCGATCGTTCGAACGAGCGTTTGGATCTCCCCGGCGAGCCGGGATCGACGGATCTCGAGATCTTGCTCCACCACGACGCGTTCCGCTTCGTGACTCCGCGAGGCGGCCGGATTCCGGTCGAAGAGGGGCAGGCGAAGGGCTCCGCCGAGGACGTATCCGTCGTGGGCGTCCTCGATCCGCTTGTACCCTCCGTACAGCGTGAATCCGGGGAGGAGGCTGGGGCGGGAGGCATTCGCGCGAAGACCGAGCGCGTCCCGCAGGAACTCCCGAGCCTGCAGGCCCGGCTGACCGGCGGAGAGTCGCACGAGCTGTTCCACGGGAGGGAGGTCGACCGCGTGAAAGGTAATCGGCGTGGCGAGGCGGACGCTGTCGTAAGCGGAGAAGCCCATCTCAGCCGCCCACGACGCCGCCAGTTCCCCTCTCGACTCGATCGCGGCGATCCGCTGAGTCTCGAGAGAGAGGGCCGCGAGTCTCATCAAGTGCCCTCCCGCTCCGGAGATCTCTCCCTCGGCGTGCTTGCTCTCCGCCGCCGCTGACGCTTTTCTGACGGCCTTTTCGATGTGGGCGTGCCTCTCGAGGTAGACGTCGAGCAGTCGGAGGCGGACATACCCGGACTTCAGGTCGGCGAGGAGATCCGCGCTTTCCTGCTCGATTCGCGCTCCGGTGGCCCGGACCTCCGCCGCCCAGCTCCGGCGGCGCTGCCCGTGGGAGAGAGGTTCGGAGAACTGCTTCTCCAGCGTGAGCTGCCACTCGCGCGAGGTTTCGACTTCTTCGCGATCGTGGGCGAGCTCGGGATTCGTCCATTGGAGGGCCATGTCCCGTTCCGCCTCGATCTTGAAAAGTTCCTGCACGAGAATCCGAGCACGCGGGCTCCGATGCCGCATGAGGTCCTCGATGTCGTCGAATCGGATCGAGAGGTCGTCCGCCCACGCCGTCGGAGGGGGGATCGGTCCGCAGGACGCGATCCAGAGAACCCCCAACGCAAAGAGGGCGGAGGTGACCGATGGTTCTGTTCGGCACGGCATAGAGTTCGTCCTCCGTCGTTCGGATGGAACGTCCGTTTCGAGTTTCGGTCGACCGAAGATGATCAGCGAGCGAAGGGCGGAGCGCGCGGCCCGGGGGAGGCGATCCACGGGGAACGGACCGAACAACCGGAGCGCGCGGCGGCCTCCAAGGGGACAGGATCCGCATCGGGGGCCTCCCAACACGGCTGAATCAGGGCGGGTCGAGAGACCTGCTTCAAGTCGGGGAGGTTCCGGTGGATCGAATGGGGTTCGATGTGCTGAGTGAGTTCATGGTGATGATGAGAGGTGCCTGACGGATTCTCCTTCCGGTCGGCATTCTCGTGAGGCGGCTGGTGATGGGTCGTGTGGGAAGGAGGGGTGGGGTGCGGTTCGGGGTGCCCATGGGGGAACGCCTGAACGGCGTAGATCAGAAGCAGGACCAGGGCGATGAACGCCTGGTGCCCCCTCATGCGCCTGGTGAACTCAACCCACATGAACACAAAGATAATCGATCTCTTGCCCGATTCAATCGTTTTCCCACGCCTCCCGCATTGGCCGGTCGGACCGAAAGGAGGCGAGTCGCAGACGCGAAACGCGCGAACCCCGTCTCCGATCCGTTGACACCCGGGAGCCGCCCGGCTAGCGTCCTCTCGATGTCCCGGTCCTGATCGGAGGGTTCCTCTTGCGCCATCGCACGCGAACCGTCGCTCTTCTTCTCTTCGGGTCCGGCTTCTCTGCGCTCGTCTATCAAGCGGTTTGGCTTCGCGAGTTTCGCTTGGTCTTCGGCGCCTCCACCCCGGCCTCCGCGGCGGTGCTCGCGATCTTCATGGCGGGGCTCGGGTTCGGAGGCCTCGCGCTCGGACGGCGCGCGGATCGCGCCCTGAACGCGCTTCGCTTCTACGGCCGTCTTGAGATCGGGATCGCCGTGTGCGCGGCGCTCTCGCCGGGGCTCTTCCTTCTCGTCCGCCGGCTCTACGTGCTGACGGGCGGCTCCCCCTCGCTCGGCATCGAGGCGGCCACGGTCGCGCGGCTCCTCCTTTCGGCGATGGTGATCGGCGTCCCCACGTTCCTCATGGGAGGGACCCTTCCGGCGGCGGCTCGCGCGGCGGCGACCGACGAGGATCGGAACCGGACGGGGGTCGCCCTTCTCTACGGCGCGAACACGCTCGGGGGGGTCGCGGGCGTTCTCCTCGCCACGTTCTTGATGCTTGAAGCGATCGGGATCCGCGAGTCCCTCTGGGCCGCATGCGCGCTGAACGGCGCGATCGGGCTTCTCGCTCTTCGCATCGCTCGGTCCGCTCCCGCCGCCGCGGATCGGTCCGCCTGCGAAGAAGACTCGCGGATCATCGTCGACTCCAATCGCCGCCCGGCCACGCTCCTCGTCCTCCCCGCCGCCGGTTTCGTCGGCTTCGTCTTTCTCGTGATGGAGATCGTCTGGTATCGGATGCTCGGGCCCCTTCTGGGCGGATCGACGTACACGTTCGGCCTCATCCTCGCGCTCGTGCTTCTCGGAATCGGCGCGGGCGGAGCGCTCTATGCCGTCGTCGGCCGGCGGCGGCTCGCGTCGCTCGAAACGTTCGCTCTCACCGGCGCGCTGGAAGCGGCGTGGATCGCGCTCCCCCTCGCTCTCGGCGACCGAGTCGCTCTTCTCGCGCTTCGCTTGCAACCCTTCGGCTCCGAGGACTTCTTCCCGCGCATCCTGGTCTGGTCGGCGGTCGCGTCTCTCGTCGTTCTTCCCGCCGCGCTCGTCTCGGGTTATCAGTTCCCGCTCCTCGTCGCGCTCCTCGGCGAGGGAAGGAAGAAGGTGGGGCGCGAGGGCGGCCTCGCCTACGGGTGGAACACGATCGGCGCGATCGCCGGCTCGCTCGCGGCCGGGTTCTTTCTTATAGAGACCCTCACAGCGCCCGGAACATAGAGGCTCGCGGTTCTTCTCCTTCTCGCGCTCTCGGCCGCGGCACTTGTCCTTGCCGTTCGAGAAGGGAAGCGCTTCCGCTCGATCCTTCTCCCCGGGATCGTCTGGGGGATCGCGCTCCTTCTTCTTCGAGGACCCGGTCCGACCGCCGCGTGGCGGCACACGCCGATCGGCGCCGGCCGGGTCAAGCTTCCGGATGCGACGAAGAACGGCCAGCGCAACTAGCTCCACGCGGGGCGCCGCGGCATCGTGTGGGAGGCGGAGGGCCGGGAGAGCAGCGTCGCGCTCAAGACGACGTCGGGCCTCGCGTTCCTCATCAACGGGAAGAGCGACGGAAACGCCCGGCTCGACGCGCCGACGCAGGTCATGTACGGCATGGTGGGGGGGATCCTCCGTCCCGACCCGAGGCGTGCGCTCGTGATCGGCCTCGGGACCGGGAGCACGGCCGGATGGCTCGCATCGATACCCACGATAGAAACAGTCGATGTCGCGGAGATTGAACCAGCAATTCTCGAGGTCGCAAGAGCTTGTTCCTCGGTGAACCGCGGCGCGATGGAGAACCCGAAGGTCCGGGTCTTCGTCGGGGACGCCCGCGAGATCGTGCTCGTCTCCCGGGATCGATAAGACCTGATCACCTCGGAGCCCTCGAATCCGTACCGGGCCGGCATCGCGGACCTCTTCACGGCCGAGTTCTACCGCGCCGTCTCCTCGCGTCTCTCCGACGGCGGCCTCTTCCTGCAGTGGCTCCAGGCGTACGAAGTCGACGGGCAAACGATCCGAACGATCTATGCCACGCTCGCCTCGGTCTTCCACTATGTCGAGACGTGGCAGACCAAGGTCCACCACCTTCTCCTTGTCTGTTCCCGAACACCGATCGAGTACGACGCTCCCGCTCTCCGCGACCGATTGGAGAAGAGCCGTACGCGTCCGCCCTCGCCTCTGCGTGGCGCGCGCACGGTCTCGAGGGGTTCCTCTCCCGGTTCGTCGCGGGCCATCCTCTCGCGAGGCGCGCCCCCCTCTGGGGACCTTCGCCGATCAACACGGACCATCGTCCGGCGGTCGAGTTCGGCTTCGCGCGCACGGTCGGCCAGAGCGGTCTTCATCACATCGAGGAATTGAGAAGGAGCGCCGTTTCGTATTCCGAGCACCGTCCGGAGCGAACGCGCGGCCGGGTCGATGGGGAGCGGGTTACGAAGGAGCGCCTCGGAATGTATATCCTTCAAGGGATTCGGCCGCCCCTCGAGGCGCGGGCGGGGGGCGCGGCGGCCCTTCGAGCGGAAGCGTACGGTCTCTACGCGGACGGAGACATCTCGGGCGCTTCCCGGGCTCTCCTCGACGACGAAGACCCGGAAGCTCTCGGGATGATGGAGCGGACCGTGCGGGCGCACCTTCTCGCCGAGGCGGGGTCGGCCGAGGCGGGGAGCTGGATCGAACGGGTGCGAGGGGCGCACGCCGCCGACGCGGAGGTTCTCGAGGCGCTCCTCTTGTGGAGAGGGGGGAGGCGCGAGGAGGCGGCGGCGCTTCTCGCGCGGGCGTTCGGGACGTGCCGGCGCGATCCGTGGGCGCTTCCGCATCTGGTCGAACGGGGCCTCGATCTCGCCGTCGAGATGGCCGAGGCGGACGCCGCTAAGGCGCGGATCCTGTTCGACGCGCTCGGCGATCCCTTCGCGGCGTTCGTCCTCGACGAGAAGCGCCTCACCGCGCTCGTTCAGATTGGGTGCGCGCTCGGCCCGGAGGCGCTTTCCACCGCCATCGTGCCCTGGGAGCCGCACGTTCCCTGGGAAGATGCGTTCCTCGCCGAGAGGGCGGAGGCCTATCGCCGCGCCGGGCATCCGCTCGCGGATCGCGCGGAGAGGGAGCGTGCGAAGTTCACAAGAGCCGCGCGAGAGTCCGGCTCCTGAGCGCGGAGACACCTCGTGCGGAGAGCGTTGGTTGTCAGCGGAACATCCAGAACTCGTCCGTGGATTCTGGCGAAGTCCCCAGGGTTTTCTTCTCCGTATGAAGAGGCGAAGAGAAGAACGGGACGAGAAGGCGCTGCGTGCGGTTCCTTATTCGGCGAATCGGTCCTCTTGGTGTACGCCGCGGCGTGTGGTAATGTGACCTGAGAACGGTTCGCAAGATTTCACACGTGGGGTGACGACCGAACGGAGAGGCCGATCGTGAGGCCGTTCAGATCCGAGTTCATACGCCCATTGGGCGCTGCGGAAAACCACTTCTTGGAGGTGCTTCTCTTCGAGTTCGATCTCGAAAGACACGATGCGGGAAGTACCCTCCGAGTACGCTTCGACGACCGTACCCCTACGATCTGGCGGAACAAGGGGAAGGAACATGCGCGGGCTCGGATGCCGAACTTCGCCCGCAAGGCACGGGAGTATCAAGAACGCCTCGACTCCCTCCTCCTTGGAAAAGACCGCGGCAAGTGGACGTTCAGGGATCCCGCGTTTCCCTTCCGTTACGCGAGTGGTGGTACGCTTCCCATCATTCGGTTCGGCGGAGAGCAGTACTACTGTCTCTTCTACCGGGACATCTTCCCGATCGGATGGAACATCGCCAACGGCGGCTGCGATGCGCGGCGCGAACTCCTTGATCCGATCGTAACCGTCGAACGCGAATTCCGGGAGGAACTGATCGCGATCCATCCCGCAAAGCGCAAGCAATACGTCTTTGAGGCAGAGGAGGGAAACCCGCTTGAGAGGCCGGAGTTCGAAGATGCACGGCGCTACTGGCAAGCTCGGAAACCGGGCCTTAACTTCGACGAGATGGACAAGGTAACGATTCCTCTCCAGTGGCTTCAGGGTCCCGATCGGGTCGTCGTTCAATACGGATCCGACCCGCCCCACGAAGTGAAGGACTGCTTCCTGAACATCAATGCGCTCGACTTCGGGATCGAGGTGGACAAGGTCGCCAAGGTCAGTCTTGACGAGCGAGCGATCTTGCTCGACGGAGAGATCTCCGCCGGATTCCTTCTGAACGAACCGATCGGGCTGTTTCGGACCGACGCGCTTGATTCCCGTGTCGAGGAGGATGCGCGCGAATACCGACCGGATCTTCTCTTCTGGGACGGGAGGCCGTGGAGGGGATCCGACATAGATGACGTGCTGGAGAAATTCCTCGATTACCTTGCGGTGTTTCGGACAACCTCGGACTTGAAGGCGTATCGCTCCTGCGGGAACAAGCTCGATCTCTGTCCTGTGACCAGGAGAATCGTCTCAAGGTACGCGGCGCTCCGGCCGCGCGCGCCGAGACGATCGCCGGGCTGTGTGGATGTCTTCATCAGCGTTTGTCACGAGGATGTGCGGATCGCGGAGAGGGTGCGCGCCTATCTCGGAGATCGACGGGTCTCCGCATTCTGCAGTAGCCAGGATATCAGGCACCCGTACTTCCCGCCGATCATCGATGATGCGCTCGACTCCGCCAGGACGCTCGTCGCCGTCGCGACCCGCGCGGACTATCTAAGGCGGCCGTGGGTCGAGTATGAGTGGAGAAGTTTCTTCACAACCAATCGATTGCTGGGAAAAAGACGCGACGCCAGGATGATTTCGTTCACCTCCGGAATCTCTCCGCTGGATCTTCCGAGGGTCTTCGTGCTCTGCCAACAAGTGGAGTTCGCCCCGAGGAGGATCGAGAGGGGACTGGAGGAGCTCGCGAAGTATGTTCTCGAGCCCTGATCTCCCGGGACCTACCGTTGCTTCCTCCGCTCGCGTTCGATTCTCTCCAGCTCGACGCGGGGTGCGTGGTCTTGGGGGGCTTTCTCGGGAGTTCGGTCGGTCTTCTTCCGCGCCTAATCCCCGCTCTTTTCCCGCTTGCCGAGAACGAGCTCGCGGGCGGCGTCGGTCACCGCGTCGATCTTGACGGCGTAGCTGGTCCGGTTGGCGATGTCCTCATCGGTGATGAGGTACACGTCGAGAAGCCTCTCGCTGCGACAACCGGTGCGAAGGTAGTTCATCTCGGCGAGACAGAGGCTCCATCCCTCGAGCCAACTCATGAGCTCTCTCCTTTGACAGTCATCCCCCCGGAAGTGCACGAGAAGATCGATGTCGCTCGCGGGCCCGGCGGTCGCGTTCTTTGTGCTTCCGAAGACGTACATCGCCTGGACCCCGAACCTGGCGGCGTCGATTTCCTCCGCGATCCGCTCGGCCATCTTCATCCGCCATTGCCAGTACTGGAGAGGCTTGCGGAGGGCTTCCGCTCCCGCCCCGCTTTCGGGCCGTCCGCGGGGCCCTTCCGCGGGCGCGATCAGAAAGGCCACCGCCTCGTCGATCTCGGCGTTTTGGAGCACGCGCAGGACGCGGCCTTCGGCCGACGCGGGAACATCGATCACTCGAAGCGTGTCGGAGAGAAAATCGAACTCGGGAAGAACCTCGGGAAGCAAGTTCGGGGACTTCTTCAGAAAGGCCTCGTTGAAGACGACGCCGGGGTTGTCCGGATAGAGAGGGAGGAAGCGGATGCGGGACTCCACGAGATCCTGGAAGAAGTGGGTTCCGAAAGAAAGGTCGGGCACGTAGCTTCCCTTTCGGCGCGCGATCTCCACCAGCATCGACGTGTTGTTGATGTCGGCGTACGTGACGCTGACGCCCAGCTTCGGGTCGCCGCGGCTTCCCCATCGCCCCGGCCCCATCAGGATGAACTGCCTCTTGGGGAGCATCTTGTTCAGGCGTCCGACCGCCCGTCCGACCGAGAGAAGCTCCTCGCGGGTCTCGAGCCGGCCGTACCCGTCGAGGTCGACGTAGACGATGTGCGTGATGTCCGGCACGAAGCCGTTGGAGACGTACTGGTGGGCGGAGAAGATCATGTCTTGCGGCGCGATGTCCTTCGGGATCGGCGCGGGCGCGGAATCGCCGACGTAGCTCTGCGGGCGGCACTGAAGGAGATAGAAGTCCCGCCCGTCATGAGCGAACTCCACGTCGACCGGCGTGTGCAGGTGCTCCTGCAGCACGGTCATGATGTTCCGCACGTGTCTCAGAAAAGGCGTGTCCGCGAGGAGTCCCTGGAAGGCGGCGACGAGCTCGTCCTTCTCCGGGTCGGCCAAGAGGTCGATCGGCTTCCGGAGCCTGTCGTCCTGCACGACGGAGAAGACGAGATCCATCGCCGGGAAGGCGCTCCCGCACTCCACGAGGAGATCGTCGAGGTCGGCCGTCTCGAGCGTCCGGGTTTCCCGATTGATGAGGTCGATCCTGCGCGGGGCGTAGCGGACGATCTCGTCGACGGAGACGTTCGCTCGGAGGTCCGGCTTCCCGGGCACCGCGAGGATCGGATAGTCGTCGGGGACCCGGTCCACCGCCCGTGTTCCGAGCCCGGCCACGATCCGAACGAGCCCGTCTTCCCTCTTGATGCGAGGCGACCACCGGAACTCGTTGTTGCTGAACGCGACCCCCGCGAACGCGGGGAAGAAGTAGCGTCCAACGCGGGTTCCGACGACCTCCTGAATGAGAATGCCCATCTCCTCGTCGAACTCCAAGAGGCCGTGCGCGCGCCGGTACTCGATCGGATCGGGCCCGAAGATCGAGGCATAAACCTCGGCGATCGCATCCATCAGAGCGTCCAGCCTCTCCTCCTTCGTCCCCTGGTTCGCGAGGAAGAGGCTCTTGTACTTGCCCGAGAAAGCGGTCCCGAGCCGGTCCTCCAGCAGGCTGGAGCTCCGCACGATCAGGGGAACCTCGCCGAGGTCGTCGAGGGCGAGCGAGAGGCCGCTGATCACGCGCGGCGTGAACGAGGCGCTCTTGAAGAGGCGAACGATGCTCGGGTATTCGTTTCGTACGTCATCGATCTCCTTGTACTTCTGCTCGATGACGTCCTGGAGATCGTTGTGCTCGACGAAATCGAAGAGCCCGTCGGACGCGAGGTACCAGGTCTTCGGGACCTTCACCTCACCGATCGGCCGGTCCTTGCGGAGCGTTCTCTGAAGCACCTTGTGGGCGAGAAGAAGCCCCGCTCCCTTCCCACCCACCTTTCCGTGGCTCTCCGGGGGCATGATCAGCCGCTTGGTCAGATCGACGAAGTCCTCAATCTCCATGAAATCCTTGGCCGTTCGGACGAAGTCGAGCTGCTCGGTCAAGAGACGCTGGGTCAGCGAGACGCGGAGGCTCTTCAGCGTCGAATCGGGAAGCCCCGCGCCGCCGGATATGAGGACGTGGAAGCGGCGGATGCCGTCCACGAGCTCGGGGAGCGAGGAACGCGGGCTGTTCAGGATCTTGATGAAATAACCGGCCTTGTCCTCCACCAGCCATCGCTCGACGCGCCTCAGGATCTCCGCGCCGGAGAGATGCCGGCTCGCGAGCTCGAACGGCTTTTCGCTCATGAGAACGGCGCCGTCCGGCTCGAAGCAGCGGCTCGGCACGTTCTTCTCGCCCGCGCTCTCCTCGCCGCTCGGCCCCCCCTCGCCCACGAGGAGCCTTCTCGCCTCGTCGACTCCGACCCGAGTCAGGTGGTTCAGCATGCGCCGGGCGATGCGCGAGTAAACGCTGCGGTCCGACTCGCGCAAGAGGCGGATCGGCGCCCGCCAATCTTCCTTCGGGGCGTACAGATTCGCCTTTCGCGCCTCCTCGATGTCCCTTTGGAGGCTCCGAAGCTTTTGATAGAAAAGGTAGGCACTTAAACGGTTGGCCACGATGTTGACCAGCCGTTCCTCCTCGGAGAGAAAGGGACCCACATCCTCGGGGGGCATCTCCCTGAGATAGAAGACGGAGAGACGGCCGAGCGGCTCGCCTTGGATCTCCAGCGGCGCGGACAACACCCAAGAGGTCGGCTCGAACGGCCCCGAGCGGTACTCCTCATCGGCGCAGACGAGGAGCGCCCGGCATGCCTGGACGTGCTGAAAGCCGCCCGGGATCGCCTCCACGACCTCTTGGAGGATGACCTCCCGGGGAGCGTCCGATCGGCCGAGGTGCCTCTCGACCTCGTAGAGGCAGTTCAGCTCCTTGGCCCGCTCTTGAAGATCGCCGAGCGGCTCGTGCCGCGGCCGCGGGGGCTTCTCCATTCCTCGCTCTCCGCGCTAGATCCAACCGCGGTCGCGGCAGGCCTGCGCGACGCGGGTCACCGCGACGATGTAGGCGGCGTCCCGCATGTAAAGCTTTCGCTTCCTCGCCACCTCGCTCACCGACGAGAAGGCGTGCGTCATCTTCTGATCCAAGCGGGCGAGGACGTCCGCCTCGGCCCAGAAGTAGTTCATGTTGCTTTGCACCTGCTCGAAGTAACTGCAGGTCACGCCGCCGGCGTTGGCCAGGAAGTCGGGGATCATGAAGATTCCCCGCTCGTGAATCGCCTCGTCCGCTTCCGGAGTGGTCGGGCCGTTCGCCCCCTCCACGATGATCTTGACGCGCTTGTGGATCGAGCCGACGTTCGCCCCCGTGATCTGGTTCTCCAGGGCGCACGGAAAGAGAATATCCGCCTCCTCGGAGAGCCAGGCTTCCCCGCCCAGCACTTCGTAACCGAGAGCGCGCGCCTTCGTCTTGTCGATCCCTCCGAATCGGTCGGTGATCCCCGTGAGACGACCGACGTCGATCCCCTCCTTCTTGCGGAAGGTGTAGGAGGTCTGGTCCTTCTGATCCCAACTGGAGACGCAAAGAACCGTCCCGCCCATCTCCCGGAACAGCTTGGCCGCGTACTGCGACACGTTTCCGAAGCCCTGCATGGTCGCCGTGGAGTCCTCGGGCCTGAGGGAGAGCTCTTTCAATGCTTCGCGAAGGGTATAGACCGCGCCGTAGCCGGTGGCTTCCTTCCGTCCGAGCGAGCCGCCCATGCCGACCGGCTTGCCGGTGATGAGGCCCGGGTAGTGCCCGCCGTGGATCCGCTCGTACTCGTCGAGCATCCAGAGCATGTGCTGCGTGTTCGTCATGACGTCGGGCGCGGGGACGTCCGTGACCGGCCCGACGTTCCGCGCGATCTGGCGCACCCAGCCGCGGCAGATCTGTTCCTGCTCGCGGGCGGAGAGGTCGTGGGGATCGCAGACAACGCCGCCTTTGCCGCCGCCGAGCGGGAGATCGGCGACCGCGCACTTCCAGGTCATCCACATCGACAAAGCCCGAACGGTGTCGATCGTCTCCTGCGGGTGGAAGCGGATGCCCCCCTTGCACGGACCACGGGCGTCGTTGTGCTGGCACCGGAAGCCTTGAAAGACTCGGCTCGTGCCGTCGTCCATTCGGACGGGGATGAGGAAATGGTACTCGCGCAGGGGGGATCGGAGCAGATCGCGCGCGGCCTGCTCGAGACCGATCCGGTCGGCGGTCCGATCGAACTGAGTACGAGCCATCTCGAAGGCGTTGAACGATCCCTTGACTGCCATCTCGTTCCTCTCACTTTCAGCGGACGTTGGATCCCAATCCATGGGGTTGAAGAATGCCGCTGATGGCCGTCCGGGGCCCGGGGAGCTCCTGGGCGTCGACCGTCTTTCGAACTGCCGGAGCGAGTATATGCGGCGGACCGTCCCGCCGCAAGAGAAGCCGAACGATCCCGCCGCGATCCTTTCCGAGGGATGCGTCCTTCGTTGACGATCCCGGTCGCGCGCACTACCGTTCCCCGAATGAGGAAGGAGTGGAAGAGTCGAAAGAGAAACCGGGAGGCGGCCGTGCGCCCAGCGAAAGCGCGCGGGCCGAGGGAGGCGAGGCCCGGCGAACCGGGCCCGTCCGGCGCCGATCTTCTCGCGGTCGTTCGGACGTTCGGCTTCCCCGCGGCGTTCCCGGCTTCCGTCCTCCAAGAGGCGGACCGCGAGGCGGGGAAAGACACCTCGGCGGAGGAAGCGCGGCGGGTCGATCGAACGAAGGACCTCGTCTACACGATCGATCCGTCCGACGCGAAGGACCACGACGACGCGATCTCCGTCGAGCGCCGGAAAGACGGCTATCGGCTCGGCGTCCACATCGCGGATGTTTCCCACTATGTGAGGGAAGGGAGCGCGCTCGACCGGGAGGCGCTCCGCCGCGGGAACTCGGTCTATCTTCCGGGTCTCGTGATCCCGATGCTCCCCGAGCCCCTCTCGAACGACGTCTGCTCGCTCCGCCCGAACCGCCGGCGCCTCGCGCATTCGGTCGTCATCGATTTCGATGCGAACGGATCACCCATCAAGTGGCACTTCGAGGAGACCGTGATCCGCTCCCGCGCCAAGCTCTCGTACGAAGAGGTCCAGCGCTTCTTCGACGTGGGAACGAAGGACGCGAAGACTCTTCGCGTTGCGGAGAACCTGCTCCTCGCGCGCGAGCTCGCGCGCCTTCTTTTCCGGCGCCGCTCCGAGGAGGGATCGCTCGACTTCGACCTTCCCGAGGCGAAGGTCGTCCTCGACGAGCGCGGAGAGGTCGTCGAGATCGGCAGGCGGGTCCGCCTCGAGTCCCATCGCCTGATCGAGGAGTTCATGCTCGCCGCGAACCGCGCGGTCGCCGTCGAGGTGATGCGGAAGGGTCAGCCGTTTCTCTATCGGGTGCACGGCCGGCCCGACCGGGAGAGCCTCGCGTTCTTTTCCTACATGATGGATCGTCTCGGGTACTCGTTCCCGGTCTCGGACGACATGCGCCCGATCCGCTTCGCGCGTTTTCTCGAGAAGGTGAAGCAAGCTCCGGACGCGGACCTCGTTCACGAGCTCATGCTCCGCTCGATGCAGAAGGCGGTCTATCAGCGGGAGAACATCGGCCACTTCGGCCTCGCCTTTCGACACTACACGCACTTCACCTCTCCGATCCGGCGCTACCCGGACCTCTTCGTTCATCGGATGCTGCGCGCGCTCCGCGGGCGGTCCGGCTACGTTCCCTCGTACGCGCGCCGCCTCGCGCCGCGAATCGACGCCGTGGGGAAGCACTGCAGCGAGGCGGAGCGGGCGGCGGAGGCGGCCGAGAGGCTCGCGGTGCGCATGCTGCAGGCGAGATACCTCGCGAGCCGCCTCGGCGAGGAGTACGAAGGCCGGATCACCGGCGTCGTTCGGTTCGGGTTCTTCGTTCGTCTGGACGGCCTCGGCGCGGAGGGGCTCGTCCGGACCTCGCTCCTCGGGGGGGACGACTTCCGATTCGACGAGAGGAGCGCGCGACTCATCGGGCGGCGCACCCGGACCGTCTATCGAATGGGGGATCGGGTCCGGGTGGGGATCGCCCGGGCGGATCCGTCTCGCGGGGAGATCGATCTCTTTCTGCCGAACGAGTCGCGGTCGGCGCGTCCGAAGCGAGGAGGGCGGTGAGGAGGTCGGAACGGGCCGCTCGAAGACCCCTGCGGGGTCGGAGACGAGAGCATCGACCGGCGGTCTTGAGATCCCAGATGAGGGGGTCCGCGTAACAGCTTGTAATTGCAACGATTAGTAGTTATCGTCTGACACGGTGCGAGCGGGCCGGTTGTGTGTCCGTTCAAGCCGCTCGCACGGTGCGCCGATCCTTTCGGCGGGGTTCCTATCGCGGGGTCTCCCCGTCTCGGAGAGGATCCTGTCGTGGCCGGGAGGGATTGCGCTTGACCAGGCAGCGGTTGGCATGATAAGATTCGACTTGCTCAGATAGAAGGCGTTTGGCCAAACGTCGGGTTTCAACTTTTGAGTGACAGGGGGTGATGAGAGGAGCTCCAAGATTACCAGCTCCGCAAGAACCGGTTCGAGTGTTTGTTGCATCGATGCGGACCTTTGGCATGGTCTCTAGAAGGGAGGGAACCACTTGAAGAGGATACTAGTTCTCGCGATCGGTTTGGCGTTCGCAGTGCCGGTCCTCGCCGATCCGATCACCGGCGTCGAGGAAAAGCCGTGGAGCTACTCGATTCCGTTCACCTCGCGCGGGGATGTCTACGAGGTGGAGCCGAACGGCTCCTGCGCGACGGCGAACCCGCTCGCCTGCACGGACGTCATGCACGCCGTGATCTCGACGGGGGGAACAGGGGGCGACTGGGATTACTTCCAGTTCACGATCACCACGTCCGGCTCGTTCCAATTCGGGACGGACGCGGATGGCACGGGGTCGGTGGGCGACACGTACATCTACTTGTACAACTCGAGCTGCGTGCAGATCGCGTTCGATGACGACTCCGGCCCGGGGCTCTACTCGCTGATCACCTACAACATCACGACGCCCGGGACCTACTACGGGGCGGTGCGGAGCTACTCCTCGAGCTACACGGGCAAATACAAGGCGTTCATCGTCTGCCCGCAGCCTCCGCCGCCGAATGATCGTTGCGAGGGCGCGATCGAAATCCTTTGCAACACGACCATCAACATCAGCGGGTCGACGATGTCCGCGATCAACGACTATGATCCCGGCGTCCCGGGTCCGTCCTGCACGCGCTTTACTGCTGCGGGCAAAGACGTCACCTACAAGTTCACGGTTCCGGCGGGGTCCGTCGCCAACCTGAACTACACGAGTTCGGCGGACGGCTCGGTCTACATCGTGACCGACTGCTCGAATGTCACCGGGACCTGCGTCATCGGCGAGGACAGCACGTATACGGGCGGTCTCGAGGACATCGAAAACTTCGCGCTTCCGGGAGCGAACACGTACTACCTGATCCTGGACAACTACGGGACGGGCGTGGGCGGGACGTTCACGCTGACCGGCATGATCACGTGCCCGACCGCGACCGAGGAGACGAGCTGGGGCCAGGTGAAGACTCTGTATCGTTAATCGAGATCTCAAACTCTTGGCAAGGGGCCGCGGGACCGCCCGCGGCCTCTTTCTATTGGGGGGCCGCATAGCCGGGGACGACCGTGCGGCGGTCCTCGTCGAAATGAAACGGCTCTCGGTCCGGGAAGTGCGTCTCGCGGAACGCGCGGTTTCTCGCCTCGCCGAGATCGTGGACATAGACCCTCGCCGCGCGCTGGAGGTCCGGCTCGTTGTTCACGAGGTCGAGGTCCGGGTTGTGGCCCCGTCCGTAGCGAAGGAAGAGGATCGATCCGGGCGGTGTCCGGCGCAGGACGAGGCGCTCGAAGCGGGCGTGAACGGCCGCCTTCTCCCTTCGGAACTCGACCTGGAAGGGGAGGCGCGCGAAGGCGGCCCCTAGGGTGAGAGAGAGGAGAAGGATCGCCGAGAGGAAGACGCCGGGGCGCCTCTCGCGCGCCGCGCGCCCCATCGCCTCCCGCGCTCCGAGAAGAGGGAGCGCGAGAAGGAGGGGCGTGATCTCGTGGTAGTACGGCCCCCAAGGAAACCAATAGAGAAGATACGCGGCGTGGAGGAGGAGCGAGAAGGAGAGGGCCGCGCGGGCGGCCGCGCGCCGCGCGCCCCGAAGCGCGAGGAGGAACGGCGCGAGAAAGAGGAAGCCGACCGGAGGGAGCGCCTCCCACGCCGACATCGGGATCCGCAAGGTGAGAAGCGACCGGACCGCGAGGCCCGGCGTGTAGCGAGTTCGATTCGGGTAGAGCACTCGTTCGTTGTAGATCCGCTTCCCCGCGGCGACCGCGCGTTCCTCGATCGGCTCCCCCTTGTAGAATCCGAACCGATCCTCGGGCTGGCTCCTTTCGGCATAAAGTTCCCAGGGGGTCGTGAAGGCCGAGCCGGTGAGGGCGCGGTTGTACGCGAGAACCGAAACCGCGGCGAGCGCGAGGGGAAGGAGGAGGAGGAGGAGGGTCCGCGCCGGCTTCCGAAAGGAAGCGCGCGCTTCCCGCGAGAGGAGGAGGCACGCGAATGCGAACGCTCCGAGCACGACGGCGTTCCAATGCCGGACGAGGAACGCGAAACCGAGGAAGAGCCCCGCGAGAAGGGGGCTCGCGCGCCCGCCGCTCCGCACCGATCGCGCGAGGAAGAAGACGAAGAGGAGGAGCGAGAGGAGATACGACGTCTGCGAGAGGTAGGTGGTCGCCGTTTGGACCCCCGCCGGCGCGAGGCCGAAGAGAAGGACGAGAAGGAGGGATCCCGCGGCGCCGAGGTGCGGCCTCGCGAGGACCCCGATGAGCGGGAGGGAGAGGCCGGTCGCGAGGATCGGCATGAGCCACGGGACCCCGAGCGCGACACCGGGAAGAAGAAGGAGCGCGTGCCCCGGCGGGTACTTCGACGCGTAGACCGGATCGGCGAGGATGTGGAACGCGTCGAAGAAGAGCGGTTCGGGCGGGGAGGGAAAAAAGAGGCGACCCGCGAGAAAGGTTTTCGCCTGAAAGAGATAGGCGAACTCGTCGTGAACGACCGGCTGGAACCCATGCGCGTGAAACCCCCAGAGCCACACATAGAACCCGACGAGCGCCGCGGTGAGAAGCCCGAGGAGGAGGGGGAAGCGCCGCTCGATCCGCGCCCCCTCCCGTTCGGCGGCCGAGAGAAGACCGCTCGGGATCGGGGCGAACGAGACGGCGGCGAGGAGAAGCGCGGCGACCGCGATCGCCGGCGGTTGCCGGAGGAGGAGGGTTCCCGCGAGGACGAGCAGCGCCCCGATCGGAAGAAGAAGCGTGGTCACCGGACTCGGCCGCCTCTCTGTCGTTTAGACATCAAACAAAAGAGCGCGCCGCGGCCAGGACCGGATCACGCCTCGCACAGCTCGATCAGAATCCCGCCGGTCCCCTTCGGGTGGAGGAAAGCGATCCGCTTCCCCTCCGCGCCGCGCCGCGGCTTCTCGTCGATGAGAGGGATGCCGGCTTTCCGAAGCTCCGCGAGAGCCTCCTCGAGATCCTCGAGCGCGAGCGAGATGTGGTGGATGCCGTTCCCCCTCTTCGCGAGGAACCGATCGACCGGGCCGTCCGCGCCGGTCCCCTCGAGGAACTCGAGGGACGTTTCCCCCGCGCGGTGGGAGGTCGTCTTCACCCCCTGGTCCGGAACCATCTCCACATGGGGCTCCCGATCGGGAAAGAGGGCGCGGAGAAGAGGAGCGATCGATTCGATCTCCTTCATCGCGATCCCGACATGATCGACGCGAATGATCTTCAAGACGAAACCTCCCGAGTCAGAGGGTGACAATCTCTTTGTGCTTCCCGAACACTCGGGCGAGGACCGCGCAGATCTCCCCCACGGTCGCCTCGGCCCGCGCGGCCTCGAGGATCGGGGGCATGAGGTTCGTCCCTTCCCTGGCCGCCTTCTCGACCGCGTCGAGCGCCTTTCCGTGGCGAGCGTTATCCCGCTCCCGGCGGAACCTCGCGAGGCGCTCCTTCTGCGCTCTCTCGACCTCGGGATCGATCGCGAAGGTCTCCGCCGGTACCGGCTCGTCGGTCGCGTAGCGGTTCACGCCGACCACGCTCGTCTCCCCCGACTCGACCTTCTTCTGATGCTCGTACGCGCTCCTCTGGATCTCGCGCTGCACGAAGCCCTTCTCGACCGCCTCGAGCATGCCGCCCATCTCGTCGATCCGCCGGAGGAGCGTCTCCGTCTCCTCCTCGAGCCGGTCGGTGAGGGATTCCAGGAAGTACGATCCTCCCATCGGGTCGACCACGTTCGCCGCGCCGGTTTCGCACGCGAGGATCTGCTGCGTGCGGAGCGCGATGCGCGCCGACTTCTCGGTCGGGAGCGCGAGCGCCTCGTCGTACGCGTTCGTGTGAAGCGACTGCGCTCCTCCGAGGACCGCGGCGAGCGCCTGGATCGTGACGCGCGCGATGTTGATCTCCGGCTGCTGCGCGGTGAGCGTCGAGCCTCCCGTCTGCGCGTGGAACTTGAGCCTGGCCTTCTCGGGATCGACCTGGAAACGCTCCCAGCAGATCCGCGCCCAAAGACGCCTGGCCGCGCGGAACTTCGCGACCTCCTCGAAGAGATCGTTCATCACGTCGAAGAAGAAGGTGACGCGCCCGACGATCCCTCCGGGATCGATCCCCGCCGCGCGCGCCGCCTCGATGTAGGCGGCGGCGTTCCCGAGCGTGAAGGCGAGCTCTTGGACGGCGGTGGCCCCCGCCTCGCGGATGTGGTAGCCGCTCACGCTGATCGGGTTCCACTGGGGGACTTCCCTCTCCGAGAACGCGAACATGTCCGTGATGATCCGGATCGAAGGGCGCGGCGGGAAGATGTACGTTCCGCGCGCCGCGTACTCCTTGAGGATGTCGTTCTGCACCGTTCCGCGAAGCCGATCCCAAGAGACGCCGTTCTTCTCGGCGAGCACGAGGTAGAACGCGAGAAGCACGGGCGCCGTCGCGTTGATCGTCATCGAGACGCTCACCCGGTCGAGCGCGATCCCATCGAAAAGGACGCCGAGGTCGCGGACCGAATCGATCGCGACGCCGACCTTTCCCACTTCCCCCTCGGAAAGCGGATCGTCCGAGTCGAGCCCCATCTGGGTCGGGAGATCGAACGCGGTCGAGAGGCCGGTTTGTCCGTGCTCGAGGAGATACCGGAAGCGGCGGTTCGTCTCCTCGGGGGTGCCGAAGCCGGAGTATTGGCGCATCGTCCAGAGGCGCGAGCGGTAGAGGGTCGGCTGGATCGCGCGCGTGTACGGATAGACGCCGGGAAGCTCGAAGCGTTCCTCGCGGTCGAACGGCGTGTAGACCGGCTCCGCCCGAAGGCCGGAGGGGGTGCGGAACTCCTTCTCCCGCTCCGGGAGTTTCGCGCGGGATGCTTCGTAGATCTTCTCTCTCCACGCGTCGAGAAGACGGCGGTGCTCGCGCGGATCCTGGGGGCCCTTGTCGTGTTCCATGCGGGGAGACTAGCGGGAAGCGGGGCGCCGCGTCAATCGGATAACCCTTTTGCGTTCGAACGAGTTACGCGCCGCGCCTCGGGGAGAATGCTGTTGACACCCCGCGCGTGGAGCGGCTAGCGTCGAGATGCGTGACCGGTCCGTTCCGGGAGGAGCTGCGCCCCATTCCGGCGACGAGCCGACCGGCACGTTCTCCGCGCGAGGCAAGGGACACGCATCCGGCCGGGCGGCGGACCGTTCGGACGGAGCGCGGCGCTTCTCGATTCGGACCGAAGAGAGGGGAGGCGAACATGGAGGCGAAGCACCTCGTCGTCGATCGGACCGGAAGGACGGCGGTCGTCCGCATCAACCGTCCGAAGGTTCTGAACGCACTGAACAAGGAGACGATGAACGAGCTCCGCGAGGTTTTCCTTGAAATGCGAAGGGATTCCTCGGTAGGAGGAGTGATCGTGACCGGCGAGGGGGACCGCGCCTTCGTGGCGGGGGCCGACATCAACGAGATCGCCGCGCTCGACGCCGAAGGCGCCCGCGCGTTCTCCCTCTCCGGGCAGCACGTGTTCGGGTTGATCGAGAAGATCGGCAAGCCGGTGATCGCGGCGGTGAACGGCTTCGCCCTCGGCGGAGGATGCGAGCTCGCCCTCGCGTGCACGATGCGCGTCGCCTCGGAGAAGGCGGTCTTCGGGCTCCCGGAGGTCACGCTCGGCGTGATCCCCGGTTACGGCGGGACGCAGCGCCTCGCGCGGCTCGTCGGGAAAGGGATCGCCTCGGAGATCGTCACGACCGGGCGCAAGGTCCTCGCCGACGAGGCGCTTCGGATCGGGCTCGTCAACCGCGTCGTTCCGCCGGAGAAGCTCATCGAAGCGTGCGAAGAAATCCTCGAGCCGATCTACAAGGTCGGACCGATCGCGGTGCGCTTCGCCCTCGAGGCAATCCATCACGGTCTCGACATGACGCTGGAGGAGGGGAGCGCCTACGAGGCGGCTCTCTTCGGGCTTGTTTGCGGAACCGAGGACGCGGAGGAAGGGTGCCGCGCGTTTCTCGAGAAACGAAAAGCGGAGTTCCGCGGGAAGTAAACGGCCCCGGATCCGCTCCTTGCCCGGGCGCGAAGGGTTCGTACGCCCCGCCCGGCCGCCGGAGAAGAACATGGACTTCAGTTGGACCGAAGAGCAAGAGATGATCCGGAACATGGCGCGCCAGTTCGCGGGCGAGATCCGCGACGAGGCGGCGGAGGCTGAGGAGAAGGGGGAGTTCTCGCGCCCGATCACCAAGAGGCTCGCCGAGAACGGCTTCCTCGGCATGTGCGTCCCCGAGGAATACGGCGGGCAGGGGCTCGATTTCACGAGCTATCTCATCGCCACCGAGGAGATCTCCCGCGCGAGCGCCGGGCAAGGGATGACGCTCGGGCTGCATAATTCGCTCCTCAACTATCCGCTTCTCGTCTTCGGCACCGAGGAGCAGAAGCGAAAGTACCTCCGCGGCTCCGCGACGGGAGAGCTTCTCGGATGCTACGCCCTCAGCGAGCCGGACGCCGGATCGGACGCGACCCACATCAAGACGACCGCGGTGAAGAAGAAAGACCGCTACGTGATCAACGGAACGAAGATCTTCATCACGAACGGCTCGGTCGCCGACTTCGTGATCCTCTTTTCGAAGGTCGATCGGGGGGGCGGCGTGATCCGGGGGATGTCCGCGTTTCTCGTCGACACGACCGCGCCGGGCTTCTCCGTCGGCACGGTGGAGAACAAGATGGGGCTGAAGAGCTCGCCCACGTGCGAGCTGATCTTCCGCGACGTCGAGGTTCCGGAGAGCGCGCTTCTCGGCGCGCCGGGGAAGGGGCTTCGGATCGCGGTCGAGACGCTCCACGGGGGCCGGGTCGCGGTCGCCGCTTCCGCGGTCGGCATGGCGGAGGAAGCCTTCGAGGCGGCGCGCGCCTACGCGCACGCGCGGGAGCAGTTCGGGCAGCGGATCGCCGACTTTCAGGGGATCCAGTGGCTCTTCGCCGACATGAGGACGGAGATCGACGCCGCGCGCCTGCTCACGTACGAGGCGGGTTGGCGGAAGGAGAAGGACCTTCCGTACGCACGGCAGGCCAGTCAGGCGAAGCTCTTCGCGACCGAGACGGCGACCCGCACCGCGAGCCGCGCGATCCAGATCCACGGCGGCTACGGTTACATGCGCGAGTACCGCATCGAGCAGATCTACCGGGACGCGAAGGCGGCGGAGATCTTCGAGGGGACCTCGGAGATCCAGAGAAGCACGATCGGGCGCGACGTGGTCCGAGGAGAATAATCCTCGGTTCTTGAACCATTAAGAGACCGGACGGACGCGTCCGGTCTTCGTTTTCTTTCCCCACTTCCCCCCACCCCCGGCGCCCGGGAGCCAATTGGCGCGCGGACATGAAGTTGCGCCGCCCCCTTCGACCGGATTCGAGGGAATCGGATCCGCGCGGTCCTCCGGGGGGGTGGGGAACGGGAAGATGGACCGGTCCGAACCGGAAAAAAATGTTGACACGCTCCCAAGCGGGGGGATAAAGTGGGGATCCGTGGGTGGAAGTGGGGCGCGGTCCCCTATGTTGTTTCGGAGCCCCCGAGCAGGAGCGCAGAGGCCATGGGTTCCTCGCATCGCTGTCGAGCGGAATCCGGGGGGCCGGATCTCGACAGCCGTGCGGGCGAAGGATAGCACGGCGCCCGAAACGAGCGAAGGGAAAACGCGAGTGCACCCGCCTTCCGCCGCACCCGGAGGGAAACGGTGGAACGGCTCTTCGGCTCCCATCGCGTCGTCGTCGACTCGAAGGGGCGCCTCATCATCCCGGCGGCTTTTCGCAAGATCCTCTTCCCCGAGCCCGGCCGCTCGGGAACCCTGACCCTCGGCTACGAGCACTGCGTCGCCCTCTATCCTCCCGACCGCTGGGAGGAAGAAGAGAACCTGATCCACCGCCTTCCGTTCACCTCGACCAACGTCCGGCGGATCGCCCGCATGATGGGATATCACGCGAAGCCGTGCGCTCTCGACGCGCAAGGACGGATCGTCCTCTCGAAGGACATCCGCGAGTACGCGAAGATCGATCGCGAAGCGCTCGTGCTCGGCGTGTTCCAACATATCGAAATATTCAACCCAGAAATCTATGAGGCGTATCAATCCGGATCGGACATGACGTTCGAGCGGGCCGCCGAGGAGCTGACTCGGTTGCACGAGAAGTCGCGTTCCGATGAGATCCGATGACCCGGCCCTCGGCGGAGGGGGCCACGAACCGGTCTTGGCGCGCGAGGTCGCCGAGGCGTTGCGGCCGTTCCCGGGCGGCATCTTCGTCGACGCGACCTTCGGGCTGGGCAACCACACGGCCGCGGTCCTCGATGCCGTGGAGGGAATCGAGCGTGTCGTGGGGATCGATCGCGACGGAGAGATTCTCGAGGAAGCCGGGCGCCGCTTCGCGCGATCCGCGGTTCCCGTGGATCTGGTGCGAGGGAATTTTCGGGATCTTCGCGCGCTCCTCGGCCCCGGAGCGGAAGGGCGCGTGGGAGGAATCCTTTTCGACCTCGGGATCGGCTCCTTCCAAATCGACCGTCCCGAGCGCGGGTTCTCCTACCGGTCCGAGGGGGCGCTCGACATGAGGATGGATCGGAGCGGGACTAGGAGCGCCTACGACGTGGTGAACGGCTATTCGGCCGAGGAGCTCGCGCGCGTGATCCGTCGGTGGGGAGAGGAGCGGAACGCCGGAGCGATCGCGCGTGCGATCGTCCGCGCGCGCCGGGCAGCTCCGATCGCCGGCACGCGCCGCCTGGCCGAGGTCGTCTCCTCGCGTCTTTCGGCGCGAGGGAGGATCAAGGGGCTCGCGCGCGTGTTCCAAGCGATCCGCATCGAGGTGAACGAGGAGATCGCCTCGCTCGAGGAAGGATTGTCGCAAGCGGTGGACGTGCTCGCGCCGGGCGGGCATATCGCCGTCATCGGATATCACTCGATCGAAGATCGAGTCGTCAAGCAACGGTTTCAGGAGTGGGCCCGGGGCTGCGTCTGTCCACCGCACCTGCCAGTCTGCCGGTGCGGACGCGCCCCGGCGCTCCGTCTCTCTTCCCGCCGGGCGATCCGGCCGTCCGAGGAAGAGGTGGCGAGGAACCCGCGGGCGAGGAGCGCCCGACTCCGCGCGGCGGTTCGGATCGCCCCCGAGGGAAGAGAAGGAAGGGGGAACGGATGAACGCGAGGGCCCTCGTGCGAGGCGGTCTCCGGGCGTGGGTCCGGACCGGCCGCTTCGCTCCGCTTCTGGTCGTGTCGGTGATCGTGCTCGTCGCCTGCGTGAACCAACGCTTCTCCGTGACCCGCCTCCACCAGGAAAACAGAGATCTTGAAGTGCGGCTGGATAGGCTCCGCGACAACGTGGAGCGCGCGCGGGGGCGGATCGCCTCGCTCACGAAGCGGGAGCGAATCGAGGAGATCGCGCTTTCCGACCTCGCGCTCGAGCTTCCCGAGCCCGAGCGGCAGGCGTATCTCCCCGAGTGGCGGGAGACCCCGCCCGTGCAGCCGGCGGGCGGATCGCTCGCCGCCGGGGTCCTCGGCTCGGCCGGCCGAAGGTTCGATCGTTTCTGGGAACGCGTCGGAGGACTCGGAAAGGGAACGAGGGGAGGGGAGCGGGATCGGTGAGTCCGTACCAGGCTCGGTACCGGCTGTTTCTCGTTTGCGTCGGGGGGGTGTGCCTCTGGGTCTATCTCGTTGCTTGTCTCATGAATATTCAGATATTCAATCATGAGCACTACCGGGAGCGCGCTGAGAATCAGCACGAGTACCGCGTGGCGATCCCCGCGAACCGCGGGCGGATTTACGACCGGAACGGAGAGGTGCTCGCGCGGACGCTCTCCTCGAACACGATCATCGCGGACCCCGCGCGGATTCAGGAGCTCGGCGCTCTGGACGAGACCGGCGCGGCTCTCGGAGGGATTCTCGGGATTCGTCCTTCCGCCGTGCGCGAGAAGCTCGAGAAGCGTTCCCGCTTCGCCTACGTCGCCCGCAAGGTCGACCCGGAGATCGGCGACCGGATCGCCGAGGCCGATCTCCCCGGCATCTACTGCATCCCGGAGAAGGAGAGGACGCGCCCGTTCGAGAACCTCGCCCTTCAGGTCGTCGGCGTCACCGACCTGGACATGAAGGGGATCGAGGGGATCGAGAAGGAGTTCGAGCCGGTTCTCCGCGGCGAGGACGGCTGGAAGGTCCTCCAGGCAATCCCGCGGGTCGGTCCCCGCTCCCTCCCCGGCTTCCCCTATCGCCCGCCCGTCGATGGTTGCGACGTAAAGCTCACGCTCGACGCTTCCCTCCAGATGATCGTCGAGCAGGAGCTCGGGAAGGCGGTCGAGAAGTCGGGAGCCGCGTGGGGGATGGCGTTGGCGATGGAGCCGTCCACCGGCGACGTGCTCGCGATGGCGACCTCGCTCTCCGACGAAGAGCGGAGGCGCTCGGGCGGGTCGATCCTGATGAACCGCTGCATCGCGGCGCAGTACGAGCCGGGCTCGACCTTCAAGCTCGTCACCTACTCGGGCGCCTTCGAAGAGAAGGCGGTCTCCCCCTTCGAGATCTTCGACGCCGGCAACGGCGAGATGAGCTTCGGCAGCTACAAAGTCAGCGAGGCGAGGACGAGCCGCTACGATCGGCTCGCGGCGCGCGAGGGATTCGAGAAGTCGTCGAACATCGTGAGCGCGCAGATCGGCTACCGCCTCGGAGGGCGCGGAGAAGGATCCTATGGGCGCGGTGTGGAGAAGCTCTACTCCTATTCTCGCGCGTTCGGGTTCGGGGCTCGCACCGGGATCGCGCTTCCCGGCGAGGTTCCCGGGCTTCTCCGCCGTCCCCGCGATTGGAGCAGGCGTTCGCTCGGGACGATCGCGTTCGGACAGGAAATCGCGGTCACCCTTCTCCAGCTCACGGCCGCCTACGCCGCGATCGCGAACGACGGCATTCTCATGGAGCCCCGCATCGTCGAGTCGATCGTCGGCCCGGACGGGAGCGTCCGCGAGCGCTTTCTCCCCCGGGCGGTCCGCCGCGCCGTCTCCTCGGAGACCGCGGCGCTCATGCAGGACTGCATGCGGGGGGTCGTGCTCCGCGGGACCGGCAAGGGCCTCGACGTTCCTCTTTGGCGTCTCGCGGGGAAGACGGGGACCGCGGAGATGATCGTGGAAGGGGGCGGCTATTCGGACACGCGGTTCATTCCCTCGTTCGTCGGCTACGCGCCGGCCGACGACCCGAGGATCGTCTTGGCCGTCGTTCTCGTCGATGTCTCCCGCGTCTTCTACGGGGGCGCCGTCGCGGGCCCGGTCGTCCGGGAGATCTTCCTCAAGGCGGCGTGCTCGGAGCTCGGCGAGCCGTTTCTCCCGACGCTTCGCGGGGAAGCGGTTGCGACCTGGGCTCACGCGGGGGAGCCGGCGCGCGCCGATTCCGCCCCCTCCTTCGCCGCGTGTCTTCCCGAGACGATGCCCGACTGCACGGGGCGCTTCTTGCGCGAGGCGAAAGCAGCGCTTCTCCGCGCCGAGGCGGCGGTCCGCGTTCGCGGGTCGGGGACGGTCGTCTCGCAGGATCCCGCGCCGGGAACGCTTCTTCGATCGGGGATCGCGTGCATGCTCGTGGGGAGCGAGCCATGATGGTGAAGGACCGTCCCGGCCTCTCTCTCGCGACGCTCCTTCCCTCTCTCTCCGCGCGCGAGGTGCGCGGCTCGATCGATCGCGAGGTGCGCGATGTCGCGGCCGATTCGCGCGAGGCGGGCCCCGGGGTTCTCTTCGTCGCGCTCCGCGGGTTCCATGCGGACGGACACGACTTCCTTTCGGATGTCCTCCAGAAGGGCTCGCCGGCCGCGATCGTCGAGCGCGCGATCGCGTCCGTCCCGCTCGCGCAGATCGTCGTTCCCGACGCGCGTCTCGCCCTCGGCGTTGCCGCGGCCGAGGTCCACGGGCATCCGAGCCGCGCGATCGATCTTCTCGGCGTGACGGGAACGAACGGAAAGACAACCGTCACCTTCCTCGTCCGCTCGATCCTCGATGCGGCGGGGCGCGCGTGCGGGCTCATCGGCACGCTCGGATGCCGCTGGGGAACGCACG